>CAYMQW010000227.1:0-4555 GCA_964392595.1 uncultured Nitrospiraceae bacterium | reverse complement strand
GTTGTATTCCAACCCCAATGTTGATCAAACGTTACATCAACAGGTCATTGCGCACGAGCTTGAACATTTTGGTGCGGACCATGCCACCGTGGGGAGTTGGCTGTTACAACAATGGAACTTTCCTGAATCCTTGCTCATGGCCATTCGACATAGCGATGGATCGACCCAAACCCAGACAGAGGCAAAAGATCATAATTTTTTTCACTGTGTCGGCTTTAGTGGAGCGTTTGCGGACCTATCTATTTCTCAGCCTTCCGACGACGAGCTCTTTTCGATGTCTCAAACAATTGAGACAACCCTCCAGTTGCCTTCTTTAGCTTTTGTGGAGTTATTTAAAAAGGTCAAACTATTAGTCCAGGAATCAGCGCCTTTGTTTGACATCGATTGTGAAGAAGGATTTAATCCTGATGTCACTATGGAACGCGCTCGCCAACTGCAAACCCTCCACAGTGTCCAGCTCGACCAAAAAATCAATATACTCACCGCGCGGATTTAGTCCTACCTGCGGCACCGAATGAACGTTCATCCACTCGTTGCTTTTCAGGAAGACTTGAATTCCTTTATGGCTGAACCTGCTTGTTAGCCTGCTCGTCTAGAATCGGGGCAATGTCTGCCGGTGAGTATGTCGCGGGTTTGACCCATTTTCCGTCTTCGCGTTTGTAACCGCCGACTTTGCTCATGTTTGACCTCTGGACTTCTTGGAATACCGGCTCCATATCAATGCCATAAGACACTGCTGTGCCGTAGACTACGTACAAGAGGTCGGCGAGTTCCTTCGCGATGTTGGGTAAGTCCTTTGCTTCCAACGCCTCTTTCAGTTCGTCAAACTCTTCTTGAATTAGTCGAACACGCAAGGCTGGGGTTTTCCCATCAGGTACGGTGGGTATGGTCGCCACATGGATATCAAATTCTTTGTGAAATTCAAGAACCATCTGTTGTGCTTCGTACACGTTTCTTTCCCCCCTCGTTTCCAAATTTTATCAAATTTCCCAAATTTTACAACGCAAGTAGAACAAACACGTCATTCACGTTGGTTCCAGTTGAGCCTGTGTGAATATGGCCGCCGATCTTCTTAAAAAAGCTATAGCTGTCGTTGTGGTTGAGCGCTGCCCAAGGGTCGACGTGTTTTTTTAGGGCTCTTTCAACCGTGAGACCGTCGACGATCGCTCCGGCCATGTTCGTTTGGCCATCGTTGCCATCCGTTCCGAACCCTACCACATACATGTTCGGGAGCCCAGCAATCTGACTCGCGGCTGATAATACCAATTCCTGGGCTCGGCCGCCTTTCCCCTTTCCTTTCACAGTCACGGTTGGCTCGCCTCCCCATACCAGACAGGCTGGTCTTTTTACGGGTTGCCCGGAAGCCTGAATCTCCCTAGCCATGGCACCAACCATTTTGCCAATTTCCCGCGCTTCGCCTTCAAGGGTGGTGGTCAGCACTAAGGGATGAAGACCTAAAACTTTCGCCTGTTTGACAATGGTGTCTACTGTCAGTCGATTATTTCCAATTATGGCATGGTGGACCCTGGCGAACTTGGCTGTCTGGGTTTCTGGTGTGTCGGCAATGCGCCCATCGATACTTTTCACAAGATGAACTCGCACGGCCATGGAGACCCGTGACCAAAGGTGAAATCTTTTCAGGATGCCTCGTGCATCCTGAAATGTCGTGGGATCAGGAGCCGTTGGTCCGGAACCGATGGTAGCCAGATCGTCGTCCAGCACGTCAGATAGGACGAGAGATACGATTGTGGCGGAGGTAGCCGCTGCGAGTTGTCCACCTTTGATGGCGGAAAGATGCTTCCGCACCGTATTGATTTCTTGAATGGTGGCTCCGCTTCGAAGCAATTCGGTCGTCGTGTGTTTCTTGTCCGTTAAGGTCAACCCCGATGCTGGAGTTGCGAGAAGACTCGATGCTCCCCCGGAAACCAGAACGAATAGCAAATCCCGGCGGGTCAGCGATTGAGCAAGAGTGAGGATTTCCTTGGCGGCTCGAACACTTCGCCCATCAGGAATGGGATGACGTGTTTCAACGATCCGGATATACTTCATTTTTAATCCAGAGTGATCGTTGACCGCGACAAGGCCTCCGGATAGGCGAGACCCTAATCGTTGCTCTAGGGCTATGGCCATCTTACCGGATGCCTTTCCTCCGCCTACACACACGATCCGGTCAAACTGTGTAAGGTCGTATTGGCGACGCCCCACTCGAAGAATTGATCCCTCAACAGACAAGGCTTTCCTCATGGCAAGAATCGGATCTGCCGCTTGAAGTCCGGCGTGGAGCAATGGCTTCAGAATGCTCCGAACTTTGCGGTCGTGGAAATCGATGTTGATCTTCATGTCTTGGTCAAACAGATGAGAGTTGAACCGTTGCCGGATTTCGGGCAAGGCGTGGGCGTCGAAACAATACCTAAAATCGGTCCATTTCGCGATTGGTGTTTTCCAATGCAGGGCCTATGGTACCATCTCGTTCATGCAAGCTTTGAAGGTTTTACACCAGACGATTACAGATTGCACTCTTTGCGCTCGATTAACCACTTACCGGCGAGGAATTGCGCAAACCAAAGTCAAACGGTTTCAGGAGTGGGAATATTGGGGACGTCCGATTCCAGGGTTTGGTGATCACAAGGCCCGACTCTATGTACTGGGATTGGCTCCTGCCGCTCATGGTGGCAATCGCACGGGACGGGTCTTTACCGGGGATCGCAGTGGGGATTGGCTCTATGAGGCGTTATTTCAATTTGGATTCGCCAACCAAGTGGAAGCGACACATCGGGGCGATGGGCTGAAATTGCACAACTGTTATGTGGCTGCGGCAGTGCGTTGTGCACCGCCAGACAATAAACCCACGAAGGAAGAGTTCAAGGCCTGTCGTCCCTATTTGCTGGATGAACTTCGCCTGTTGAAAAACATGACTGTCGTGGTCGTCTTGGGGAAAATTGCCTTTGATGAATATTTGAAATCGTGTAGGGAATTAGGGCATTCACTGAGCAAGCCCTTGCCGAAGTTTGGCCATGGGTCTGTGTATTCAGCCCCGTGGGGTGTGACCCTCCTGGGTTCATATCATCCGAGCCAACAGAACACCTTTACCGGGCGACTGACTCGCACTATGTTGCATAGCGTGTTCAAGCATGCACGAAAATTGGTGGATGGGTGAAATGTAATGCGGGAGACGGAAAACGGGAGGCGGAAGGGGAGGATTTGACTGCTTTGAGGAGCAGGGGTAGAATTTTTCTACAGGTTTGATCAATTGTTCAACCACCACATTTTCAAAGAGGTCTTTCATGTTAATCCCTCAAGTTGTTCTTATCAGTGCTGTCTTACTTTTGGCAGGATGCGGAGGGAATCCTTACTTGGACGCTTCGTTGGATCCCGCAGAACTTCAGGGGAAACCCCAATCGTGGTTCGAAGAAAATTGGGGCAAGCCCAGCGCCAAAGCCCAACGGTTTTTTGGTGGCGAAACCTGGAGCTACTTCCGCATGGCCGGTGGAAAAAACACGTTTCCTTTTTTCAATTTCGCGCCCAACGAATGCCAAATCAGTCTGGATTTTGATAAAGAAGGCAAGCTAGAAGATTCGAAATATTCGGGTTGCTAGGTTTCTTCTCGTGGTTCTTGATCTTTATTCCCATACCCATGACTTCTGCAAGATCCGAAATTCGTGTGTTTCCGGACACGCCAAACTTTACGCGTGCAGCCGCTGAACACGTGATCCAGCAGGCTTCCCTTGCCATTAGTACTCGGGGGAGGTTCACGATTGCCCTGGGCGGAGGTTCCACACCGAAGAGTTTATATGTATTGCTCGCCAGCCCCGAGTACCGAACCCGCATCGATTGGGGCAAGATTGAATTCTTCTGGGGCGATGAACGGCACGTTCCACCTGACCATGCGGAGAGTAATTATCGAATGGCTCATGAGGCCATGCTTTCGCCTCTGGCTATTTCTGAAAACCAGATTCATCGGATACATGGTGAATTTCCACAAGCCCAAGCAGCCGCGGATCAGTATGAAGACCGGCTTCGGGATCGGTTAGGGTCTTCCGATTCCCCAATTCCTTGTATCGACTTGGTTTTATTAGGCATGGGTCCTGATGGGCATACGGCCTCTTTGTTTCCCGGCACTGATGCCGTCCATGAATCGACACGGTTGGTTGCTGCTCCTTGGGTGGAAAAATTCAAAACCTTTCGCATCACCTTGACCCCTCCTATTATCAATCAGGCCCTGCAGGTCACCTTTTTGATCACCGGTGTGGGAAAGGCCGAGGTGTTGCGAGAGGTCATGGAAGGTCCGTTTCAGCCGGAGAAGTTGCCGTCCCAGGCTATACGTCCGATTTCCGGCCAATTGACTTGGTTCCTTGACCAAGAGGCGGCACGAGACCTTTCCACTTGATCATCATCGTAAAGCAGGGTGCAGGAGGGTTTGAGCTTGTCATGCAAATGGCTGTAATGAAACTTCACGAACCAGGACTGTATTTCCATTGAGGGAATGTTGAAAAAAGCCGTCAGCGGCGTTCTCGCCCTTTTGCCGTGCTCACGTACTATGAGTACGCTCCGCGCG
>CAYMQW010000226.1:0-4613 GCA_964392595.1 uncultured Nitrospiraceae bacterium | reverse complement strand
GGCCCGAAGATTGGATGCGAGATTGGTCAAGTTATTTTCTCGCGGGTCCTTAGGCAATGGATATCCCCAAACATACATTTTGAAAGTGGAAATAATCTGAACGGATGTGGTAGAAAGAACTCCCAATGTGAGAAGTAGAGAATGGATGTTCCCTAGAAGGGTGTAAAATGGCAGTACAAAGAGAGGTAAGTCATGGCTGATCAGTGGATGATTCGAGGGGTCGAGTTTTCAAACTGCAATTGTTCTTATGGGTGTGGGTGTCAGTTCAATGCGCCCTCGACGAATGGGTTTTGTGAGGCGATTGCCTCGGGGCATATTGAGGAAGGGTATTTCAATGACACGCGATTGGATGGGCTGAACTTTGTCATGTTGCTTCAATGGCCAGGGGAGGTTGCTGCAGGCAATGGCAAGCAACAAATCTTGATTGATGAGCGGGCCGATGCGGCTCAACGCGAAGCCCTGCGCAAGATTCTGCATGGGGAATCAACGAAGCCTGGTTCCACGCACTTTTTTGTTTACAACAGTACGATGTCTGAGGTCATGGAATCTCAGTATGTGCCCATTGAAGTTGCCATCGATGTGGATGCGCGGAAAGCGGAAGTCACGGTGCCCGGTATAGTGGAATCAAAAGGTATGCCGATTACGAACCCTTTTACGGGCGGTCCCTTCCGTGGGCGTATTAATTTGCCAGATGGGTTTGAATATACAGTTGCCGAGATAGGCAATGGATCGAGTCGGGTTCAGGCTGGTGTCACCTTGAATTTATCCGATAGTTACGGGCAGTTTAATATTCTGCACATGAATCAGGATGGAGTGATACGGGCCTGATTTGTTCTACACTGTTTCTCTCCCTGATCCTTCTTCCACTTCATTAATTATTTGCGGGGTTTCGCCCACGCCGACGCTGACTCTTGGACACACTTAACACCGGGGGTGTGGAAAAACCATTGATTCGTAAAGAGTTACGAACTTTGACAATAAGACCAAGACCACAATGTTAGGTGATACTGTGAATTTCCACAGAGAAATTTTCATGTATTTACAAGTACTTATGTGCGCCCACGGTCTTACGTGTGTCCGAGTGTCAGCCGCCGACGAGGCACTTTTGTTTCGGCAAAAGCACCCAAAACGATTTCCGCCCGTGCGCGGTCCTGCGGGTCCCTCCGCCTCGAATCAAGATGGCTGCGCAACTCGCTCCGCTCAGACAGTGCTCGCCGAAAAGTCGATTCGAGGCTGCGGTTCCGCCGCACCCAATGCGGGAACTCAAAATTCTTAAATGCTCCGCAGTGGGTTGCTGGTTTTCTTGGAGCTTCTTATAGTCCCCTCCCATGGAATCCTTCATTGTTCCAACATTACCCAAACGTGAACGGTTTGCGATTTTGGCGGCGCTGGCTGGGGTGACAGCGTTGGCGTGGGCGTATGTCATTTATTTGTGGGCCAAGATGCCGGCGATGGAAATGAGCGCGTCGGATTCGATGATGCAGATGCATCCCTGGATGCCGGCGGACTTCGTGTTCATGTTTTTCATGTGGGCGATTATGATGGTGGGAATGATGCTTCCGAGCGCCGCGCCTATGACGCTCCTGTATGCGGGCATGGTGCGCAAAGCTGAGCGGCAAGGAACGCCGATGGCTCCAACCGCAGCCTTCGTCTCCGGCTATTTGGCGATGTGGTGTCTCTTTAGTGTGGGGGCGACGCTGTTGCAATGGGGACTTCATGACGCGTCGGTGCTTTCGCCAATGATGATGGCCAAGAGCCACGTGCTGGGAGGGGGGCTTTTGATAATCGCAGGGCTCTATCAATTGACCCCATGGAAAAATGTCTGTTTAGATCACTGTCGCTCGCCAGCGCATTTTTTCTCTCACCATTGGCGACCAGGTGTGAGTGGCGCGTTTCGATTAGGATTGGAACATGGCGCGTTTTGCCTTGGGTGCTGTTGGGCGTTGATGGGTTTGCTTTTTGTCGGAGGTGTGATGAACCTGCTATGGATCGCTGGGATTGCAGTTTTTGTGTTCCTCGAAAAGGTATTGCCTTTTGGAGTGTGGGGTGGGCGGTTCGCTGGTGGAGGAGTGATTGTGATGGGGCTGGTCGTGCTCGCCACCTAACCTTATTCGTCGGCCTTATGCTGTGATTGCGATTTTTTCTTTCCTTTCAAAATTGCAAAATTCTTAAATTCCTCTCCGGATACCTCATGAGGATTCTCGATTCCAGCGACTACCCTGTGTAGGGTAATGCTTGTGTGGGAAAATCGACCTTGCTCTTGGGTCAGGGAAAAGGGTTCACCTTTAGTGTAGATATATTCTTTGGGTGCGAATCCAAACCTCACGAGAATATAGTACTCGCCAGAGGTAAGCTGGACTTTTTTTTTGCTCAAGGGGGACCTTCATGACAGCTCTGGTGGGACCCACGATTTTGACTGACGCGAATTGGCCTGAATCATTTTTGATCGTCAGTCTATTCGAAGGTTTTTTCGCCTGGCTGGGAACCATAAGGCATGTGGTACTCCACAGAATCAAGATAATTATCGTGACGTACCTTATGATCAGCAGCCCTGTCGTTTTCTGGTTCATTCTTTTCTCGTTACTACTCAGGTGGATAGGCTGAAGGCCGAAGGCTTTTAGGGGGCAATCATGCGTGATCATACAAAACGTCAGGCATTATGAGTGATAGCCTGCAGTCTTTAGCCTTCAGCCTAAATACCTGAGTCGTTACCTTTTCTTTTTAGCTTGGTGGTAGCAGTGGTCCTGCCCATTGTCCTTTTACTCGTTGCACATCCACCAAATTGTTGGGCGGGCCGAGGTCGGCCATGAGTTTGGTGTCTATCCGTCCGTAACTCACAAGCAAGAGCTGAGGTTCACTAATGCCCGGTGGTTTGAACCAGTACCAGCCTGGACAATCTGGAAGAGCTTCGGTCCAATTCGGTATCACATGGCGCAACGCTCGCTCGAGTTTGGATTGTATTTGCGATGAGTCATGGTCGCCCAAGTTTGGGCGAAGGGCCTCGTAGAGGGCTTCGACATGGGCTCGTAATGTCATGCTCCTTAGGTCTCCTCTTTACTGCCTAGAATAGTCAACCTACCGTTTTTCCATTCACATGCCCTCACCGGTAACCTATTAGGCGAAGGCGGGCGGTAGCTTAGTTAAAGATTAACCCAACTCATTCCTTGTTCATGATAGCGACTGCCTGCGGCGACACCAAGAGGGGCGATGTGATTAAGTTCTGTCAGGTCTTCTGGAGAAAGGTAAATATCTAGCGCTTCAATATTGCTTGCAAGGTGTGTTCGTTTGGTGGTGCCGGGAATCGGGATAATGTCCTTCCCTTGTGTGAGGACCCATGCCAGTGCGAGTTGCGCCGAGGTGCAGTGTTTTTTTCTGGCCAGTTCTTCCATAGCGGTGACTAGCTGTAAGTTTTTCTGGAAATTCTCAGGACGAAAACGTGGATTCTTGCGACGGGTGTCCTGCTCATCCAAGTCTTCGAGTTTGGCAATGTTATGCGCGAGAAACCCTCGTCCAAGTGGACTGTACGGCACGAAGCCAATTCCCAGTTCACGACAGGTTGGAAGTATTTCTTCCTCTGGATCGCGGCTCCACAATGAGTATTCCGTTTGCAGGGCCGCAATAGGATGTACCGCATGGGCTTTTCGCAGGGTTTGAGCACTGGCTTCGGAAAGTCCCAGGTAGCGGATTTTTCCCTCTTTGACGAGATCGGCCATGGCCCCCACCGTGTCTTCAATGGGAATAGTCGGATCCACGCGGTGTTGGTAGTAGAGATCGATCACATTGACTGCGAGTCGCTTGAGGCTCGCGTCACATGCCGATCGAACATAGTCTGGACGGCTGTTCACCCCAATAAAGTCACCCTGGCTATTGCGTGTGATTCCAAACTTGGTTGCGAGAATAATCTGATCACGATGTTCTTTGAGAGCCGCTCCTACGAATTCTTCGTTATGGCCTTGCCCATAGATATCTGCCGTGTCAAAAAATGTCAGGCCTTGTTCCACGGCCAGATGTAACGTGGCCAATGCTTCTTGGGTATCGGTTTGGCCATAAAACTCAGACATACTCATGCATCCGAGTCCCAGAGCAGAAACAGTGAGTCCGCTCGATCCTAATTGGCGTTCTTGCATAGTGAGTGTGATGTTTCTGTGGTCAATTCAACGAATGAAGGACATGGCGATGCCGATCGCCATGTCCTCTATGCTGTGACAAGTGTGGATGATAGCAAAATCATCGAGATGCGTTCCAATCGACAGGCATTCATCTGTGTAATGTTGGGAAAATCAGAAGCGAGGGTGAGTCATGCCTAACTTGTGTGAAACCGGAATTTACAGGCAGCCCCGTCTCTAACCATACATTCTTGATGTTCCACTTTTCGTCCTACCAATGTTTCAAGTAGGCCCAAATCAAAATGGCATACTTCGGGATGCTTGGCAGCGAGGTCATGGTACACGCAGTTTGTGGCGACGATGAGAGGCAGGTCATTTTTTTTCGCGGCGGGTTGAGTCTGGGCTTGATATCCAAGTTCTTGGAGAATATCGGCGACTTCTTGTATTTGTCCTGGAAGACTTTTTCCTCTGAGTCGGGGCTTAAGTTTTGGGGCGATGGATTTGGCG
>CAYMQW010000225.1:0-4627 GCA_964392595.1 uncultured Nitrospiraceae bacterium | reverse complement strand
CCATGAGAATAAAAAAGGAAAAGAGGTGGTGCACTTATTATGTGAATCCAAGAGATGAATACCACTACGGTTATTATAGAATTCGATCCCAGCGCCCAAACCGCAACGATCCATGGACCGGACCAATCTCCGATCCCTTCGGTCATGGCATACTGGTTTGCATGGTATACATTTCATCCTCACACGCTCATATTTCAACATCCCTTGATTTTCTCAGGGGCGTTCATCTGCCTCCCAAGAACTGACCCGCTGTTGGTGATAAGGACAAAGGCCAGGTCAAATCTTTTGTTGACTAATACCGCAGACCTGGCACGCAGGAACCATCAGTAGTTGAAAGAGACTCGAGGAGTGTAAAGGGAAACTCTTAACCAAAGATTTGACCCCTTATCCTTATCCTTATCTTATATGACCCCTTATTCTTCTGAGGTTCAAAAACCAATTTCGGTACATGGTAAGCGACTAAATCTGAAGGAGGTTCCGATTGTGGAACCGAATGAGGACCCTGCCCAAGATTAGCCTGATCGACTGCGGGTTACAAATGCTTTCGTACTTTTTTCCACTCCGTCACAATTTTGGCCCGACGGGGAAACTTTTCTTTTTTGGAAGCGTCAGGGAAAATCACGGCCTTGATCCTGCTTTTCACCAGCGTATCGGCAAACTCTTTTGTCTGGCCAATGCCTGCTTCAATGTTGTCCCAGCCGCCTTCCTTGAGTTGTTCGATGAACGAAAGCAACTTGGCTGGACCGGGTTGAATCACACGGACAATCCCAGGAGGAAACTCAGAGGTTTTCAACCAAGCACGAAGGGTCTCCAAATTTCCCTTATCGCCACGCAACAGGTAAATGATGTTGAAATAAAACTTCCCGAGTTTCGTGAGCTCTCCTGGCGCGTCTTCATCAGGCTCACCCCACTTCACGGCATTAAACATGGGGAGTGCAGGAAGCAAGACGGCACCTCCCTCTCCGGCTTTGAAGAGTGTCACGACATCAACAAAGAGAATCGGTTTGCGCCGCTCCCATGAAGCATAATTCCCAAGACCGGTGGCGGCATTGACTCGCGGGCTAGGCTCCACTTCACCGTTGATTGGATAGTTCCCACGCATTTGGGTTTTGTATTCGAGAAAGGCACGACCGTCCCCGCCCGTTAACGCCGTTCCAACATGTTGCCCCATCACTACGAATCGTATGGTTTCCCCACCCAATCCTGTCACTCCAAGGAGGCCATCCTGGACGAACCGAGCCTTGAGCATCGCTGGTTTTCCCGGCCGAGCCAGCACATCCTCAACAATCAATCGCCCTGTCGTCTTTTCATCTGCGGCAAACAGAAGTGAGGAAGTACCCAGACTCAACAACATACACAGGGTGGCCCCGACAAACCAACAATGCAATCTGAGGTATTGACTAATATTTGGAAGAGACATATTTATTTGTTACCAATCACCCAAGTTTCCGCTTACGGAGTTCTTCCTCATATGTCTTTTGATACATCACATCCCATTCCGAGGTCCCTTCGGGAATCTTTCGGGAATACGACTGAAGCCGAGAACGAACAATCCTATCGATATCCTTCTCCAAGGCCATATGCTCGGCCAGCACCAGCTTGATCTCCCGTAGTGCGAGCGTGGAGGACCCCACGAAATGCCCCTCGGTCGTTCCCTCCAAAGATTGAAGAATGACATGGGACAGATGCATTTGCTTCTCGTCAGACAGAACACCACTCATTTGCCCTCCACCCCCATACAACTGAGACCAACACACCGTCAGCCGTTACAGAACAATGCTCCGCTCTTTCACGAGTTTACTTTTCACCATCACAAACATTTTTTGATAATCGGCCCGGCCGCTGTCGAATTCCGCGTCATATTGTTTCAGCATGTTCCGCACTTCAGCATTCAGCCGATCTTCAACAGACAACTCCTCCGTGATGGCCTTGCCCAATGCATCAATAAGCTTCTCCTTGGATCCAGTCACATCAAACAATTGCTGACTCTTCAGCCGCTCAAGTACAGCGGAAGAGACATGCCGTATGCGTTCTTTCGTCATTCGCATCATGAACTCACGAAGCCTTTTCCACTTTCATCATGGTCGCGCCAACAGGCTAGCGTAACATCTGTGGATCATCGAGCAAACGACCAATCACATTGACGCGATCAGCCGGAACCGGACCCTGGCCAGTGCTCATGGGCGTCGGCCCAAAAAAGACAGCCAACAGGCTGCCGAGCCCCCAAAACGCCATATCGCCAACCTTCACGTTCGTGGTCGCGGTCTCACGGTGATCCTTCACTCCAGGGATACGGCTGTACAACTCTTCCCCCCATTGATTCACCGCCACCTCGACCGGAAGCGCATCGTAGAGGCCATTCGCCGTCCGTGTCGGCTTGAGCTCCGCTTGAACCGTCATGCCGCCAATCGAAATTTTTATCCGTTTTTTCTCTTCTTCCATGGTACCAGCCACTCCTCATTTCACAAGTTATCTTGATAAATTCATTGTTTGACTGTAGCTTGTTCATTCACGTCAAATCAAGAATTCATGGCAGTTCCCCTGGCGATATTCATGCTCGAGTCCTCCTTCATATTCCTCAATGGCATCGGCGAAACCACGGAAAAACAGCTCTGGGAGAAGGGCATTACGCATTGGGATCAATTTTTGCAGTCCACCGACCTTCCTGGAATTTCTCCATACAGAAAAATCTTGTATGACCGTGAGGTCAAAGACATCTCCGGAGAATTCGCGCTGGGAAATTGGAGGACGCTCGCCCGGAGATTTAAATCCAAGGAACATTGGCGATTGCTCAAAGCCTTTCGATCCCGGACGGCCTTTCTCGATATTGAGACCACCGGCGAACCAGCAGGCTACGGAGATATTACCATCGTGGGATTATTCGCCAACGGAACCCCCACGATCTTAGTCAAAGGGGATTCCTTAACACAGGATAGGCTGGAAGACGAACTAGCCAAGTACGACCTGCTCATCACGTTTTTTGGAACAGGCTTTGACCTGCCCTATCTTCGAACGACATATCCACGTCTGACACTCAACCATGCCCATTTCGATTTATGTTTCGCTTCAAGACGACTCGGCCTTCGGGGAGGGTTAAAACACATCGAATGCCAACTGGGTTTCGCGCGTGAACAAGACATTCAAGGCTTGGATGGATGGGACGCCGTTCGCCTTTGGTATGCTTGGCAAGCCGGTGATGAAGACGCGGGGGTGAAACTGTGTCACTATAACGAAGCGGATGTCCGAAATTTGGAACCGCTCGCTGAGCATATTTATGCAGAGTTTTCCCAACGGTACGGACCAGTAAGTGTGGCAGCATGGCGATAACAAAAAGCTGGACAGGCTTTGGCCTCACCGACATTGGCCTCGTCCGCCAAACCAATCAAGATACCTTGCTCCTCAATAATGAGCTCGGCCTTTGGATCGTAGCCGATGGCATGGGCGGTCATGCAGGAGGCGACGTCGCGAGTCAAATCGCCGTCGAAACCATTCACCAATACATTGCAGATCATGCACCCTCTACAGACCAAAGCATATCGGTAGATTGCGCGGCCATAATACAATCCGCCGTGGTCCAGGCTAATGCCACGATTCGAAAACGCGCCAAAGCCGAACCAGCGTTAAAGGGTATGGGCACTACGGTCGTGTTGGTTTTCATGCCCAACACCAACGACGAAAACGCATTCATCGCCCATGTGGGCGATAGCCGCGCCTATCTCATTCGCGATCAACAGATTTCTGCATTAACCAGAGATCACACGTTACTCGAAGAACGCATCCAGGTGGGCTTGCTCCCAAAAACAACGTCTTCCAGTCACCCCCTAGGGCATGTGCTCACCCGAGGGGTTGGGGTGGAATCAACAGTGGAACCCGAAATCGCACAACAACGACTTCAACCAACAGATGAAATCCTCCTATGCAGCGATGGCCTCATCAAAATGATGAGCGACGATCACATACTTGAGGTATTACAGAAGAACCCCACCCAAACGGGCCAAGAAAAATGCCAAATACTCATCGACGAAGCCAACCATCTCGGCGGGAAAGACAACACCACCGTAGTGTTCATCCAAACACAAGAATGCACCGAAAAATCTCGGTGAGATCCCCCACCTCAAGCCATTCAATTCCGGTCAAACTCGAATAAACAAGAAGACCGGGGCTTCCTTATTATTCTTGGCCGTAAAGTTTTGGACTTCTCGAGTTTTATTTTCCGGACTGGCGGAAGAGAGCTGGCAAACCGAAGTAGCCGAAGGCATCTTTTAAATTGGAATACCAACGCTTAGCAGGACTCATGGTGGGGTCTGTCACGTATTCCAGCGTAAGTACGATGCGTTCTTCCCCCTCACCCGATGGGGTAACGGCGTGGTGGAGTTTGTCGCCGTTGAAAAAAATCAACAGGCCTGGATCGGTTGAGAGGCTTAATTCCTGCACTTCGCGACCTGGTTCTTTGGTATGCAGACGGCATTTTAACCGACTAGTGGATCGATCCACTAGACCAAGCAGCACGGTATATCGGGCACCGTTGTAATAGGAGGTATCGTAGTGCCAGCCAATATGATCGCCCGTTTCGGTATAAAAATACAGGGCGCAGGCATGGGGATCATCGTCGGGACAGATTTGTAAT
>CAYMQW010000224.1:0-4656 GCA_964392595.1 uncultured Nitrospiraceae bacterium | reverse complement strand
TTCCACCTCGGCCATGAGATCGAGTGGGGCACGGCCAGGCAAATCCATTTTGTTTATGAGGGTCAGGACCGGGATTTTTCTCAGGCGGCAGATTTCGAACAATTTTCGCGTCTGCGTTTCAACGCCTTTGGCCGCATCGATGACCATGATAGCGCTATCCGCCGCAGTTAGGGTGCGATAGGTGTCTTCGCAAAAATCCTGATGGCCCGGGGTGTCCAGTACATTGATGACGGCGTCTTTGTACTTGAATTGCATGGCGGATGCGGTAATGGAAATGCCGCGTTCTTGCTCCATGCCCATCCAATCGGATGTGGCGGTGGTGACGCTTTTTCGGCTACCAACCATGCCAGCGGTACGAACCATACCGGAATACAACAACAGTTTTTCCGTGACCGTCGTCTTCCCGGCATCCGGGTGACTGATAATGGCAAACGTGCGACGCTTTTTCGCCTGAGCACGTACATCGTTTTGTATTTGGGTGTCGTAGGGAGGCATGTGTATTTTGGTTCTGATTGCGAAAGTTGTGGTCGTAATTTAGGAAAAACTCAAACCTGGGTTCCCGCTAAAAACCTCGGGGATGAGGGTTGGATTGTTGGAGGCCCGGCGCCAAAACGAATCTCAGTTTTTGTATTGGTCTTTCTACTCGATGCATCTCTATCAAAAGGATTGCAGGGTTAGCAATGGTAAAAACGTGAAACGAACCACGAAAATACGTCTTACGCTTCACGCATGACGCTTCACGTCCTCTAGAGTGTATCAAGCTGCCCCTGGGCTCGGGCCAAATTCACGCGCGACGCATTGAAATTGAATAATCCTTCGATCAGATTGTCACGAGCTTGCGCCACCGAGGTCTGTGCAGTCGTGACTTCGATGTTGGTCGCAACCCCAACGGCAAACCGTTGGCGGGCAAGGTCAAGTTCCTTGAGTGACAGACGAAGACCTTCCTGAGCCACGGCGACCTGTTGTTGTGTAGATTCCAGCGTGAGCAGCGCATCTCGCACTTCCAAGGCGACTTGATAGCGAATATCTCTGGTGCGAATGGCTTCTTGCCGAACCAGGCTCCGGCTTTCTGAAATGCGGCCCTCCCGTTGCCCTCCGTCGAAAATCGGAATCGACAACAGCAATTGCACATTGTCCGTTGTCAACACATCGGGAATTTGATTGCCAATCATGCCTACATCCCCGCTACCAATTAATGAGGGTACTCGCTCCATGGTTACCGAACTCAAGGAGAGTTCTGCTAATCGTTCTCGCTTCTTTTGGGCTTTGAATTCAACACGGTTTTCCGTTGCAACTTGCAGCGCTTCTTCAATGGTTTGTTCAGGAACCTTGTGCAAGATGAGTTCGTCCGTGAGAACCAGCGACACATCAAAGGAGAAACCCATGGCACGAAGGAGATTGAGCTTCGCGCGATCATGGTCGTTACGCGCGACTAACAAACGTTGTTTCTCATTTTCCAATTTGGCTTTGGCTCGTATCACATCCAGGCTGGTCGCCATCCCCGCATATTTTCGTTCCACGGCCAATCGAAGAAGTTCATTGTTGAGCGTCACATCGGCCACACGAGCCTTTCCCGCCGCTTGGGCACGCAGGGTTTCCAAATATGCCAGCCCGACGATCGCCATCGTATCCATTCTGCTCGTGGCGGAATCAAGATTTGACACCTCTACATTGGCACGAGCGGCACGCCATTTTTGGATAAGGCTGAGACTGAAAATGTTCTGGGTTAAGGAGACGCGAGCTTCGTAAAAATCGCGAGGGCTTGAGACTCCAGCACCGCCCGCAAAGGAGCCTAGAAAAAACCGTCGTCTGGCTGCACTGGCCGTAGCAGAAATATTCGGGAGTAACGTGCCAAGTTGGGTAAAGGCTTGGTCTTCTGCTTGGATAACACGCTCACGAAACAATTGGACCGTTGGGTTTTCATCGACCGCCGCTTTCATCGCATCACGCAGGCTTAAGCGAAGTTCAGGATGTTTTTGAATCGAAGAAGAATCGTCTTGTGCCAGAGCAACGGTTGAAATTCCTGACAGTACAAAAAGACCGCTTAAAAAAATGAAACTTCGTATGAATGGCTGGATGTGCCACGGTTTACTCGCGTGGGGTAAATTCATCCAATGCATAATTAGGTTTCTTGCACTCCCTGTGGAAACACCTTATCTGAAGTCCCCGTGCCTTGTCTTTTGAGTTTCCATTCCATGACCAAGCTGAATAGCGCCGGAACGACTAGAAGGGTAAACACCGTGGATAGCATAAGCCCGCCCAACACCACACTCCCAATGCCTCGGTAGAGTTCCGATCCGGCGCCGGAAGATAACACTAACGGGAGAAGCCCAAATGTCGTCGTCAGCATGCTCATCATGATTGGTCGTACTCGTGATCGAACCGATTCCGTAATGGCCTGCCGGACCGACATCCCTCCGTCCGTTTCAACCTCTCCTGACATGGAAATGTTTCGCCTGTTGGGATCCATGAAGTTCAATGCTTGATGCACCACCAGGATAGCATTATTCACGACCACACCAATCAAAATGATAAAGCCAAGCATCGTCAGCACATCGAGTGGTTGATAGGTCACGAAGAGATTCACAAGGAATAGGCCCAGGACTCCCCCTGCCGCGGCCAATGGCACAGTAAAAATGATCACTAAGGGGTACAGAAAGCTTTCGAACAAGGCCGCCATGAGCAAATAGGTGATAAGTAAAGCCAAAAGAAAATTGTATTTGAGCGCGTCATACGTGTTGGTCAGCTTATCGGCCGTGCCGGACAATCCAATGTGATAGAGCCGCCCTAAATTGCCCTCTTCTTTTATGGGAAGCAAGACCTGCTGTTGGATCATTTCCATGGCCGTTTCCAACGGCATGTGTCCGGAAGGAATCACTTGGATGGTAATGGCTCGTTCACGTTCTATGTGATTGATCTGTTCAGGTCCAGCCACCAATTTCACATCCGCGATATCGCCCACGGTTGTCAGTTTCCCGCCTCGGGTATAGATCGGCAAATTCGCCAACGCTTGGGTCCGATCCGCAAAGTGATCCACGCCTCGAATGGTCAGATCAATTTCATCCCCTTCAAACTGGTAATCACTCGCCTTGGTGCCATCGACTAAGGCATCAATAATAAAACCCAATTCCTGATTGGTTATTTGTACATCCGCTGCACGATCGCGTTTGAGACTGACACGGACTTCCGGGCTTCCCAAATCCAGGCTTGGCTTCGGACGAACTTGGGCTCCAGGCAATGCTGCCCGAACCTGCCCAAATATTCTTCCGCCCAGGGCGACGAGGGTATCTAAGTCTGGCCCAGTGATTTCGATATCGATATTCCGGCCTTCTCCAAGGCCGCGTTGAAACAGACTGCTTTGCGTGACAATGGGAATGACCCCAGGAATGTCGGCCATGGCACGTCGGAAAACGGGTTTCAAATCTCGGATTCGGGATTCGTCTTTCGTGCGACCACCCATAAAGACAGACCGACCGCGTGCCACATAGAAAAAGTTCAGGATGCTTGGCCCGTCCAAGGCCGCCTCCTCAGGACTACCAGGTTCGGCATCCCAGTATGGCTTAAGCACCCCTTCAATAGTTTCGCCCATCCGGATGAATTCCTCGATATTATAGCCTGGCGGCGGAAGCACGATGCCAATAATCAGATTACGGTTTCCCTCGGGCAGGTACTCGGCTTTGGGAAGGAGGAGCCACGTCATGCCAATCGCCAAAGTCGTTAACCCCAACACGATCCCTACTCGCCAACGCACGCTGCCGGCCATCCAATAAATACAGTCTCCGATTCGGTCCGAACTCATACCCATCCGCTCAGCTATACGGTGAACGCCGCCCACCAACTCATGGACTAAGATTTTCATCCGTGAGGTCGGGATCTCTGGACTCCGTTCATGATGGTTCCTCGTCTTCAAAATACGCGCGGAAAGGCAGGGGATCACCGTAATCGATACGATCAAACTCAAGCCAACCCCCGCGCTGATCGCAATCGCGATATCCCGAAATAATTGCCCGGCTTGTTCTTCGATGAATACGATGGGCACAAACACCGCGATCGTCGTCAACGTACTCGCCAGCACCGCGCCCCAGACTTCGGTCGTGCCATCATAGGCGGCTTGAAAGAGCGGCTTGCCTGCTTCTCGGTGACGGTAAATGTTTTCCAGCACGACAATGGAGTTATCGACTAACATGCCGGCTGCGAAGGTCATCCCCGCGAGGCTGATGACATTGACGTTCCGATCCAACAACCACAAGGCAATGAACGTACCCATAATGCTGATCGGAATGGCCAGCCCAATCACGAGAGTGGTGCTGCCGGTGCGCAAAAAGAGAAAGAGAATCGTAATAGCAAGCAGGCTGCCGATGATGAGATTTTTCTGAACCAAGTTTAGCGAACTGTACACATAGTCCGTCTCATCATACACTTGGAAGAGCGTGAACCCTCGCCCTTGAAGAAGGTCTCCGTTGAGGTCGTCAACGGCCTCTCTAAGCTGGATCATCGTGTTCAATATATTCGCTCCGGTTTCACGAATGGCATTGACAGCGATAGAGTTTCGCCCCATTTCCCGCACCACATGCATGGGATCTTTATACGCGATACTCACGGTAGCGATATCGCGAACATACACCGGAGCGCCGTTGCGCCGTGCGATGATGACAT
>CAYMQW010000223.1:0-4664 GCA_964392595.1 uncultured Nitrospiraceae bacterium | reverse complement strand
TCAATCGTTCCGTCCAAATCCAACCCAAATCTTGGCGCGAAATTGTTCAAGTTATGTTCTCTCAGGTCCTAACAATATTCAACAATCAGCAGACCTTTTTTGCAGAATCATCATTTTTGTGGGTCCTGTCAAGATACCATTCGACAGGATTTTTTCGATACACCAAAGACAGCAAGGGGTGAGGAAGTGAAAAAGATTATCTCACAGCAAGATTTAAAATGGTATGTGAAGCAGGGCCAGCTTCTAATGAGCGCCCGGTGAGAGCACGATAGGCCTTTTTGATAGTACCAACAGGGGATACCTGCATTAAAAACGGTGTATTCCAGTCTCCGTCTGCCACATCGATTTCTTCAGGAATCAACACTGTTCGAATGTGCATCTCATGAGCAGCTTCAATCTTCAACGGAATTCCCCCCACCACACCAATTTGGCCCGTTGGCGTAATTGTCCCCGTTAAGACACGATCTCGTGGAAACGGATCTCCTTTCGCCAAAGCCAAAACACTTAAACTGACCATTCCCGACAAACTTTCTCCATACATGGTCAAACCCTGGTACGGGAGGGTAAGCGTCACAGTCCAAGAGTCCGAATCCAAGTGGCTCACCTTTACGACTTGATTAATGGCTTGTTGAACAGCTCGCTGTGCCCCTGGAGAAAACCGGCCGGGTGATGTGTGAAATTGCACACAAAGCCCGTTATGATCCTGTCGACGCTCTAACTGAATCTGTACTTCAGCGACCACACCAATTTGTTCCCAATGCTGATTGCGGGTCGTCCCTAAAATAGGAACGGTCACTCGTTGAAGGGAACTCGCGATCAGTTCAGCCGCTAAAACCGGAACAACCAGGCACCACGACAAGATGACGGGCAAGAGACTCACAATGCAGTAGCGGCGAAAACAGTGGTGAGTTAGAGCGAAATTCGAAACGCGCAGGTCTCGGCATTGAGATATCGTCGAAAAATTTACCTGATTCGCGACCATCATGTCTATCCCCATGAAATTCGTCTTTCTCTGTTTCGGGGAAAAGACGCATCAGCTTGAAGGTAAAGCGGCAGCGGGCACAAAAAAGACGTGCGTGATATGGGTGTGCGTCGTGAAAGAAAAAAGTCTGGGTCACTTTGGTGATGATAAGATATTTTTCTGTTTTGCGATGTGCGCAAAGAGGATGCAGGGACTGTTTGATCCAACAACGGTTTCTAGCTACAGGGAACAAGGATCGGAAATTCTGGTCACATCCACCGCATCCGCAGTAGATCCATCTAATCTCGCATAGACTCCTAGACTCCTCAAGATACGGTTCAGGCTTTCCGAAAGAATTAAGGAGAACAAAGACCATTGCTTCAATAAGTCCAGCACTTCCTATGCAAATGACGGAAAGCCTCATCAAAAAATGAGCATCAAAAAAATTCCCATCGAATCCGTTCGCCTCGGCATGTACATCACGAAATTCGACCGGTCATGGATTGATACCCCATTCTTCACGCATCGTTTTCTTTTAAAGAAAGCCACCCAACTCACGAAGCTCAAGCAATCGGGCATTCGATATGTCGACATTGATACTGACCAAGGACTCGATGTGTCCCAGGATGAAAACGACGACCAACCTGAATTGACAACCCTCCTTCCTGTCAAACAGCTGGAGGAAGAGCTGGCCAAACTGCCTGATGATGCCCATGGTATGGCGCTCTCTCTCGAACTCAGCCAGTCACGTGATCTTCGGCAGGAAATGTTAGGAGAAGTGCGAGAAGTATTGAGTAATATTCGGACATCCGGCGTGGTGGATGGGGAAAAAGCCAAGGACGTTTCAGAAGATATCATCGCCAAAACTGTTGGCCATGAAGAAGCGCTTGCGGCACTGATTCGCACACGAGAGTTCTCTCCAGACCTCTACGATCATTCCCTCTCGGTCTGTACTCTCTCAGTATTATTGGGACGGCTTCTTGGCTATAAAAAAGAAACCCTGCTGAACATCGCCATGAGCGCACTCTTACATGATATTGGCTTACTGCGTTTATCAACAGACGTCATCCGTCAGGTCAGATCCCTTTCTCAATCCGATCACAACCTGTACCACCAACATCCGGAAATTGGAATGGAAATTTTAACATCCAGCAGGGGAATCCCGCCTGAAGTAATACACCTGATCGGGGCTCACCACCAATCACCCAACGTTTCGGTCAAGCAGGACAGCATCCGTGATGAATGGAACGCCGCACATGATGTGCTTCGGGTAGTGGATGCGTATGATGAACTGCTGACAGGGCATGGCCTACAAAAACCCATGGCACTAAAAGACGCATTACCAGAACTCTACCAACAGGGAGAACGAAATGAACTGAATCGGGATTTAGTCTCACATTTGATCAGTCAAATCGGAATCTACCCAATCTATAGCTTAGTAGAACTCAATACGGGAGAGCGAGGAATTGTGACGGCTGTTACCCCGGGAAACCTTCTTCATCCGGTGGTGCTGGTGATTCAAGACTCAGATCACCGGTCTTATACGGACCCGATTCCCGTGAATTTTGCCACTCGCCCGCCTGGAGAAAACCCGTTGCAAATCACTAACGTTCTGGATGCAGAACAAGAAGGTGTGTCGGTTGATGAAGTACTCGCAGACTGGGTGGCGCTATAGCAGCGTACCATAGGGCTCGCGCGAGCCCGATGGCGGGAATATCTTGCATGTTCATCAAATAACCGTCTTCAGCACCCTCCCGACAAGATCCACCGCTTTTGCGATTTTTTGAATCACCTTTCCAACCCGGCCTAAATCCTTCTTCGCCACGTTCATTTCCTCGTTGGCTTCGAGTAACGCTTTTGTGGCTTGCCGGTATGTAGCCGTGTCATTCGGCACCGTCTTGTCGATAAGGATCTGCAATTGTTTGCTGAGTTCTTTATGTTGCTTTCGTAACTCTTTCATTCGTAACACATCGGTTTCTTGTAAAATCAGATCCGTCATATTCACCAACATGCTCGAAAGATTTTTTCCCAGCGTGTTCATAAACCCACCCTCCGTAATAGACTCAGATCCAATTGCTTTGCGGTATCACCCAATGCCTTGAGAGTCCACTTATAATCTTTGACCTCATTTCCCACGGCTTTGAGCCGATCCACCGTGAACGTTTTCTCATTGAGCGCATTGATTAAATCTTCATGCCGTTCTTTTAAATCACGGGCAGCCTGCGAAATGGGCTGGATCACAGCACTTCTTCGTTTCCGATATTTCATCGCGAGCTGGTAGGCCGCCAACGCCGCGGCACGATGCGAAACAGTTTGTCCATCGTAAAATTCAATTTTGGCGATAGGCAGTAATCGCTCAGTCGTATTCAGGTATTGAGTGGCAAGCTTACCGGAGGAGGGATCAAATTCTTGAATAAATAAATCACACAGGTTGGGAATCACATCACGGGTTTTCCCAACCACACGCAGAATAGCTTTACGTCGTTTGACATCCAACACCTTCTGCCCAATTCCCTCAACTACTTCCCCTAATGCCCCTGTTTGATTCTGGGTAATCCCGATCGAGGAGATGGGAAGCTTTTTGACACTTGAAAAAAATGAATCTGCGGCACGTTGGATGTCAGCTTCCTGCGTTCCCATACTGAGTGAGACTAACATTCTGCCATACGTGTGTAACACCTGGGCAGCATCCACGCGAGCCTTCACCACCTCAGGATCAAATTGTTCGTCAAGATTTGTGAGGTCAGGGTTAGCCGCAGTTCCCTCCAGAACCAAACGGCTCACATTCATAGCCACAACAGCATCCCGCATCTGATGCAACTCTGATGTGGCCATTTGAGCGAACAAAGCCGTCGCTTCACCAAATTCGGTGATAGCCGATCGTTGAGGGGGGGTGATCGCACATGCGGTCGTCATAAACAGGAAAATTATTATCCCGATCGCGTGAGGACATAACGCAGATCGATTGTGGAAATTCATTAGGTTCCTCCTTTTCCCATACAATCATCTCCTTGTGTCTCATGAAACGACAGAATGCGTTATTCAAGAAAATTTCTGGGAACCTTAACATAGGGGCAGGTTTTCTTCTAGAAGAAAATTTAGTAGTTTTAGCCAAGTACAATTTCTTATGTATGTTTGCTTATATACATAATATGATCAAGCTCCCCTGAGCAAAGTCGGTTTACACCTCTTGGGCTTGTCTGAAAAAAACAACTGAGCATCCTAATCCTCTTTGGGAGGAGCGTTGCGGCGAAATTATTCTGGGGAGAGACGAACACTCCTCAGCCGATTAATTGCCGCGGCAATTTCATAGGGGCGGGGTCGCGCAAATTTTCCGGGATGATGCCCAGACTTGAAATACGGATCTAGGCAATCTAGCCCTTCTTGAGAAAAAATTTCAGCCACCAAGGCCACGGCATCTGCTATACGAATTTGAGAACGTGTTGTTCGTTGCGCAAGTAACTGAATGGCATAGCCAACCGCTCGCGTTTGACTCACATCCACCAACTGTTCCACTCCACTCAAATCTATAACATCATGACCAAAGGCCACATGATTCAGACTCTTGGCATCAATCTTCGTATCGCGTTTCCCTGATGACGCATCCACGCTATCTATGTGGATCATTCGTGAACGACCGGGAGCAAGGGGCGACACGACTTCCGTTCGGCGTTGAGTTTTTTGTTCATCCGCAATCCGATGA
>CAYMQW010000222.1:0-4668 GCA_964392595.1 uncultured Nitrospiraceae bacterium | reverse complement strand
CCCCTGCGGCCTTGCTGGACAGCCTTTTTCAACTGCCTCTTTCACGCGAAGTCGTGATGGTGCTCATTACTCTACACTGTTCGGATGCGTTGTGGAATGTTGGGTTCCAATTTGTTCTATCGGTCGCCATCACGGGACCTGAAGGGTGGAGGAGCCTTTAGGATTTCACGTGCCTATTGATTGTGACAAGATTTAATATTTTTACCAAGAAATCATATAGTTATCTATTATCATGGCGAAGTCAACAAATTCGAAATATGTGACTTTTGAGCTAGTTGGTACTGGGGTGAAACCCTTAAGGGTAGATAGGTCAACCTTGGCTCATCTTCCTCCTGAGTTTCAAGTTGAGGATATTGGCACGTTGATGCCGAGCATGCGAGGTAAAGGCGTGAAAGTTGTTGGGTTGCTGGAATTGGCGACCTTCGAGTCGAATGCCGATCATGTGACCTTTTTTTCTCACGATGGGCAATACTCAGCCAGTCTGACTTTTGACCAAGCCAGAAACTACGGTATTGTGGTCTATCAAGTAGAAGGGGAGCCTTTGCCTTCCGACAAAGGCGGTCCGTTTCGGCTGGTGACCCCAGGGCTTGGCGATTTATGTGCGAATGTCAAAAATATCCATGTCATCGAAGTAACGGCTGGTCCAGGTAAGGATACCAGACCTGAAGAGCGATCCTGCTAACTTCCCAAAATCTTTGGACTATCTCCGTACGCCTCTCATTTATAATCTATTCCCTCGTTTGGCCGGTTCGTGTGACCTCTGGGTTTCCCATGCCGCACGAGCGGCATCGATGGGTTTCAATTGGATGTACATCAATCCCGTCAATTATCCGGGTTTTTCGGGAAGCCTGTACTCCACAAAGGAGTATGAGCGGCTCAATCCGATTGTTGTTCCACCTGCCTCTCAAAGCCAGGCATTGGATGTATTGAAACCGGTACTTCGCGAGATGCGAGACCTTGGGCTTCATCCGATGGTGGATCTGGTTATTAACCACACCGCGATTGATTCGCCACTCATTCATGACCATCCGGCTTGGTTTCAATGGGATTCCGAAGGCCAGGTGCGGAATCCCTGTGCCGTCGATCCTACTGATCCCAGCCTAACAACCGTGTGGGGGGATTTGGCCATTGTGGATAACAAGAGTTCACGTGACCAAGCGGGGTTATGGCAATTTTGGACTGACCTCGTTCTTCGGTATCTTGATCTGGGGTTTCACGGGTTTCGATGTGATGCGGCCTATCAAGTTCCCGCAGCATTGTGGCGTGTGTTGATTCACGAAGCACGGAAGGTCAATGCCAACGCCGTGTTCTGGGCCGAGAATTTAGGCTGTACTCCTGATCAAATGCGAGCCTTACGAGCCGCAGGGTTTCACTTCTTTTGTAATAGTTCGAAATGGTGGAACTTTCAGGATGCCTGGTGCCTGGAGCAACATCGAGAATTTGAAGATGTGCCGTCGATATCATTTCCCGAAACCCACGATACCGATCGTCTCGCTCATGACACCAACGGGTCGGAAATGATCCAGCGTCAACGGTATGCCTTTGCCTCAACATTTTCCGCTGGAGTGATGATGCCCATCGGCTATGAGTTTGGCTTTCAAAAACGACTTCATGTCGTCGACATGCACCCTTCGGATTGGGAAGCGGGGACCATGGATGTACAGCAATTTGTTCAGGCCGTGAATGAAGTAAAGCTGAACGTTCCCCTGTTGCAAGGCGAGGGAACATTGAATCGGGTGGATGTCAGTCATCCCTCCTTGCTCGTGCTATCGAGGGAATCGGAATATGCTCCAGGCCAAACTGGCTGGATCGTGGTCAACAGGGATTGGGAACATGCAGGTGACCTCGCTATACATGAGCTGACCAGGAGGGAATGGGCGATTCAAGTGGTGGACCTCAGTCGGGCGGATCTATGTCGTCCGGAATCTCTCGACAGCCCTTCTCTCAAAATCGAGCCTGCAGGCGTGGTGTTTCTGTATCAGGAGCAACAGTTGGTCTAAGGCCGTCGTTATGGTAAAAATGGGTTCACGCCTTATGTGAGGTGTTGAACATTTCCCCATCGAATGTGAGTGAGAATTACGTATCGAGAAAGGATCGAATGGAATGATCGAAAGAACGCTAGCCATTATTAAACCTGATGCCGTGCAAAAAAATGTGATCGGTGACATTATTCAACGATATGAAGGCGCAGGGCTTCATCCCATCGCTATAAAAATGATGAGGTTGTCTAAGCAAGATGCAGAAGGGTTTTATGCCGTGCATCGTGAACGTCCATTTTTTAATGACTTGACCACGTATATGGCATCAGGCCCCGTGGTGGTCGTGGTGCTGGAAGGTGAGAACGCCATCGCGGGAAATCGTGACTTGATGGGGGCTACCGACCCGAAAAAAGCTGATGCGGGCACCATTCGTGCGGCGCATGGGGCATCTATTGAAGCCAATGTGGTTCACGGGTCCGATGCAACTGAAACCGCCAAGTTCGAAATGGGGTACTTCTTTCCCGAAATAGATTTGACCTCGCGGTAAAAAAACACTATCCTTCTGTTGTCTGAATAGCTTTTCCATGACGGGCAGGTTATGCAGGCAGCATTCGACCAATCCCATGCCTTCTTCGGCACTGCTTAAATTTCTCCTTTCGGCCGTTTTCCTCACGGTGTTCCTTTCCGGCTGTTTCAAGTCTCCCTCACCGGAAGTTGAGTTGCAGGAGCTTCGCACTCAAGCCGAGGAGCGATTGCTTCAGGATGCGAAATTGGCGTTTATTCGAGCGGACTATCCTGAGGCGGTGTTGTTGTTCCATCGGTTTGTCAAAACCCATTCTCAATCGACATTGGCCCCGGAAGCGCAATGGTGGCTCGCGCGTTCGTATCAACAATCGGGTAATCTCAGGTTGGCATTAGCCCGCTTCCAAAGACTCGCCCAGTCTTCGAACATGCCTTCGTATCGTCATGAGGCTAGGCTTCAAGCCAATAATCTTATCGAGGCTCTTGGGCTCGATGCGGTGTCTTTGAACATCAAAGGGCTTTCCGTTCAATTTCAGCATCTGCCACGGGAGGCAGAGGCGTCCTCACGTATTACTCACACAGGCTTACGGAATGGTGCTGTATTACTGGTTGATCTGGGATGTCCGGTTCAAAGGCAATCTTTTCCACATTCCGATGGGACTGAGAGCGAGGGGCAGAACTGGAAGCACGAACTTGGGCAAGATCTGGACAGGGTCATTGAAGACGCCGTTCATGCGGGACAAGCCGTGTATCTGGGCGTATCACTTCCCTGTTTAGGATTGTTTGCACCGGAGTCTGTGGGGGAGATACCCCAATTGCATGATTGGTCATTTGACCTACGGTCACAACGAGTGGGTATCACTTCATACTTTTCGTTGTTTTCGTTGGGATATCAAGCTGCGTTGCGAAACGTTCTGTCAGAGCTGAGCCAATCCAAGATTGCAGGGATCGTATTTCAGGAAGATGTACCTTTGGGATTACGCGACGGGTTAAGCCCCATTGCCGTTAAGAAGTTTGAAAGTGCGTTCGACCTCACACTCAATCCGGCCACATTGTTTCTGCGTGGCAAGCCGGTGCGGACGTCTCAACGCGCAGCAGAAGATCTTCGAGATATGCCCATGCCCACGTATCCGGATGTGTTTTGGAAATGGGCTGGGTGGAAATCGCGTGAACGTCTTCGCGTGATGAACGAATTAGTACACACTATTCGGGGTGAATTTCCTCACCTTCAATTTGGTGTAGAAATTCATCCAGAGAGTATTCATGACCCCGTGTATGCCTTGGCACACTTCAGTGAAGATTGGGTGGAAACGGCTCAGTCTCCCTTTGATTTTTTTGTGGTTCGTTTCCCGGATCTTTCGCGCCCAAGTTCTCAGACACAGTCACGTGGTTGGTCTCAGTCGAACCCTCGAATGTTTCAACAGGATGTGATTCGACGGATGGTTGATTATCTGGATGATCCTCGGAAAGTGTGGGTGATCCGGCCAGAGCCACGAGCCCACACTGACCTTGGTTCCGTGTTGAACCACGGTGAAGTTGGACCGATGGATTGGCCAGAAGGTGTTGGGGAAATTATGGAAATCTTGCCAGATCCTTGACAATCCATACCCCCTTCTTTAAGTAACAAAGTCTGTAACTACTCAAGTTACTTCCCTTTTGCCCCAGGACGGCGTTGCTGTGGTGCTCGAATCCGCATCCTTCGAGGAAAACCTCAGGGCACAGGCTCAAAAGGGGCCGGTTCTGCGCTCCTCACGCCTTGTCCTGAGCCAAAATTGAAGCAACCTGAGTAGTTACCGAAGCCCTAGATGTCCGAGTATGGGAAAAAGGAGAGTCGAATGATTCCTGAGGATTTGCGATATCACAAAGAGCATGAGTGGGTTCGAAAAGATGGTCAAACGGTCACAATCGGGATTAGTGATTTTGCCCAGGAGGCCTTGGGCGATGTGGTCTTTGTGGAGCTGCCCCAGGTAGACGCCGTCATTGAGCAGGATCAAGAAATTGGCGAAGTCGAGTCCACCAAAGCGACGTCTAGTATCTACTCTCCTGTGAGCGGGAAAATCATGAAAGTGAACACCGAGTTGGGAGACCACCCGGAATACCTCAATAAAGAACCTTACGGCCAAGGGTGGATTGTCGTGATCGAGTTGTCGAAACCTGCCGAAGTTGA
>CAYMQW010000221.1:0-4708 GCA_964392595.1 uncultured Nitrospiraceae bacterium | reverse complement strand
AAATTTATGCCCGATTGTTCGCGGTACATTCCGATTATTCACAAACGCTTAATTTTCTTTTTGACCGAAGGGGATTCGTCCATTTGCCAAAAGGCAATGCCACCTAACAATCCGGCCACATTAGAAATGAGCGTGACATTTTCTGGCAACTCCACGGTGACTTTTTTGGCATTGCCCCCGCCAATATATAACCGATCATAATTAAACAATGCTTCGAGGGACTGAATAGCACCCTCAAGCCGTTTATTCCATTTCTTTTTGCCAATCTCCTTGAGCACGACATCTCCGAGTTCCTGCTCATAGGTCTTTTTACTTCGAAAGGGATGGTGGGCGATTTCCAAATTCGGGACAAGTCTACCATCCACAAACAACGCCGACCCAAAGCCTGTCCCCAAGGTCACCACGAGCTCCACACCATCACCTTGAATCGCGCCAAACCCCTGCACGTCGGCATCATTGGCTGCACGAACTGGCTTTCCCAACCATTGTTCGACTTGGCCAACCAGATCAAAGCCCTTCCAGGATGGATCGAGATTGGGCGCCGTGGAGGTCACACCTTTTCGAATAACTCCAGGGAATCCGATTGACACGCGATCAAATCCGCCTTGCCCTTGAGCCAATTCGGCAATAGTTTCCAGGATGGCCTGAGGTATCGCGGGCCGGGGAGTCACGATCCGCCCGCGCTCCGTAACGGGACGGCCCTTTTCATCTAACACAATGGCTTTGATCCCTGTCCCACCGATATCGATGGCCAACGTCCGCACTGACTGTTTGTTAGTCTTCACACTTTTTTCCGCTTTCTTCATGCGACCTCCAGTCCATCAGATATTAGGGATTGGTGCTCTCACTGCTGCCCAAGTCACCAGTGGACCTCAACCTCACCGTCAAAATTCGATCGGCAATTTAGGGACTGTTGAATAATTCACGTCAATAACTAATACACGCTCCAGATGAGCCCCACATCGTCAATGGGAGGGAATGTTCAAAAAAGTCCGTCCTGTCCTGAGCAGAGTCGAAGGAACGCTCTTGCTTCTCAGCCGTAGCTTTAGCAAAGGCTGGCGGCTTTTTTCAACATTCCCATTTAGGATGTCAACCAAAGCCTCAAGGCAAATACGATCACGACAACGGTCACGACATGACGTACCCACTCATGCCCTTTGAAGACCGTCAATTTTACTCCAAGCAAACCGCCGCCGATCGTACCTCCAGCCAACGCCAAGCCCAATGGCCAATGGACTTTATCGTGAACCACAAATAGCAGGAGAGACACGCCGGTAAACACCAGCACGGTTAACACCTTGACTCCATTACCCCGCACCAGGTCCAAACCCAACAAGGAAGTGAGCGCTAAGATTAAAAAGCCAACGCCTGCCTGAACAAACCCGCCATAGAACCCGATCATGAAAAACCCGAGGGCTGTCAGGAATACCTGATTTTCCGATGGAGATGACCCCGCCTTGGATCTTCCCCCGTGAGGGTTCCACCAAGGTCCATAGCGTAATCCCAACCATCAAAAAAGCCAACACCTTTTGAAACGTGGCCTCTTGAGTGGACAATGCCAGCCACGTTCCTAACGGAGCACCGACGACAGCAGGAAGCGCTGCCCATCGCAAGGCTTGCCAATCAAGCACATCATGCCGTTGAAAGCCCCACACCGCAAACAGGTTCTGAAGGAAGATACCGATTCGATTCGTGCCATTGGCCACCGATGGCGGAAGCCCAAGAAAAATCAGCAAGGGCAATGTCAGAAATGATCCACCACCTGCTAGCACATTCACACCCCCCGCGACTCCACCCACAGCAAAGATCACTCCATAAGCCAGCAGCGTTGGAGAAGACTCACCGTTCAAGAACCATGCTGCCGGAAGTTCAAAATCCATAGAATGTCATTGGTTCAATGCTCTACGGAAGTTCATAGCGAAAAGGAATTTTTGTCAGTTTTTTTTCGGCGCAAAAAAAGCCGCCTTCCCCGTTGGGAAGGCGGCTTTTCATAGGCGCCTATGGCGCCGGCACCATGATTGCCTTCTCTTGCATCGACCCGCCGATGATTGGACAGTGGGACCTTTTTACTGAAAGAGGAGCCGGGGTCTGTCTCACGCCACAGAGTGGAAGGAAAATTCTCCTCTGCGGAGTGGCCTGTTCTTTTTTTCGCTCAATGAGCACGTGCCAACGGGTAGGACCATAGACAGGCAGCATGAACGCCAGCTAGAAGCAAAAAAACCGCTGTGAGAAGAAAGCAGCCCCAATCACAAGCAAGGCCAACGAGTCAGGTGGAGTATTGTCTTGCATGGCGAGACCCTCCTTTTGTGTCTGCATTCCCTCGGGTGAGACCCCGTTATTCGAAGTTATAAAAATGCTACGCCTGTTTGGTAACCGGTGTCAATACAAAAAGCCATCCCAACAACCAGATTATCGCAGGAGGTGATGACTACCTTGGGGGTACCGATGGCGCCGCCGTCGAAATGTTTCAACCGTGGACAGTGCCGCGAAAGATGGCCGAGCCTTACTGGTAGCCATCGCGCCCACCCAAGCACAGATAAATCCAAGGAAGACCATGCACATCGTAAGAAACGCATCAGAAGATACGAGCGGAATTGCACGAATCTCTGCCATAAATTGCGAGCCAAACGGTTCACCTTGGGTCTGGATAAATGGAATCGCGAGGAAGATCCCAATCATGATTCCACCGAAAAAACGTTTGAAGGGGTTTGTCATAATTATCACTCGTGTCAATACTGATGCCCTTGAACACCCCATTTGGACCTCAAGACATGCAAGAGTCTACCCCACAGACACAATCAGGTTAACCCCCTTTGTGATTGCTCAGGACAAGCTTCCCCTTTTCAAGCACTGTGCAACTTTTTGCATCACTCGGCCGCCCACATGGGTCATCTCGTCATGGGCTTTGTGCACGTGCACCTGAATTTGCCCGCGCGTCACGCGGCCGGAGTGCGGCGCAAATAACATTCCCAAACCGGCACCTACAGCCATTCCACCAGCTATCATGGCCGACATCGTCAAGACCTGTCGAAGTATAGACATTTTGAACCTCCTTTGAGTAAAAGTAGATGAGTAGGGTTTCCCTGCACTCGTAATACAAGAGGAGAGGGATACCTCTGCCTAGAGTCGCTCCCTAACAGGGGTTCGGTAAATACGCGGTTTGAAGTATCGGGGTCGTTTCGCCCTAAAAGTTTGATTAGGGGCCTATTGAATATTTCATGCCCAAATCCCATAAATGCGCCAGGGAAGACAGCCAACATCAGTGAGAGGGAATGTTCAAAAAAGTCCGTCCAGCCCTGTCCTGAGCAGAGTCGAAGGAAAGGCCGCAGCCATATTGACACACGGAGCGCACTCCCAGTACGTGAGCACGGCAAAAGGGCGACCTGCCTACGCGAAGCCGCTACGGCAGGCATGGAACCGCTGGCCTGCCTGCCGTAGCCTTGACGAAGGTTGGCGGCCTTTTTCAACATTCCCATTAGAGTTTCGACAGGCTCCTGCCGATACACAGGGCATGAGCGTGTCGATGTTCACCGTCAAGCCTGATCTCACTCCGCATGCCCAGCTACGCTTGCTGGAAGCCTGGGATGCCTGGGGCATTCCGCGTGACCAACAACAGGACTGGCACATCCAACTCTTTGGCCCTGATTTCCACTCTCATCTTTCCGATTATATGTCCTACGAAACCCTTCACACCAAAGACGATCAACTCGAACTCCCCTTTGACTCCGAGTTTTCAGCCCCCCCAGCTGTTTCGTAAAACCCTTTTTTGATCAATGCCACATGGTCACGAGATGCGCTGGCGCTTCCCCTTATGCCGTCGGATGGCACCAGCCTCACCTCCGTATTTTTCATTTTTTTTGCGTAGCATCGAACCGGTAAAAAATACATGAAACGAACCGCAAGTCACTACATCAGAACACATCACTTAGGAGAGACTGGAGAGAACCCCGCTGAACCAAAGGAAGGGCTCGTTAAGTTTCAAAAACGGAAGTCCGAAGTCATGGATAGCACCAATATTCGCATATCCAACAAAGGAGGAATACTATGGATGTTTCGTCCGTCGGCAGTGCAGGACTTGCCATTGAAGTTCAAGCAAAAGAACAGACCCAACAACAGAAACCACCTCCACCTCCGAAAAATGATTCAGTGGACCTTTCCAATGAGGCCAAAGTTCGTGCAGCCAGTTCAGTGCTAGACGAGTAACACCCCTCTACCAAAGAGGTACGTCAAGGGAGGGACGTACCTCTTGCTCCCCCAAGCACCGTTTCATTTTTTTCGTGCTCGACCTCGAGACGCTCCCCAATCTCACACCCACTTTTTCACATCTCCCTCGATCATCTCCAAGAGAAAAAAGACTCACAGAAACTTCCACCTATTCTTCCTCTCCAAAACATCAACCATCCACCAATTGACACCTAGACATCAGAACCCGCATTATAACGTTTCTGTCTTTGAACCCCTACCCACATCAACCATTGAAAATACAGTGAACACAAAAACCAAGTGCCAACAGTTTAAACAACTCCTCCAGTCCCAAGAGCTGGAATTCATTTGTGAAGCCCATAATGGGCTCAGCGCAAAAATTGTGGAGGAAACTGGGTTCAAGGGGATTTGGGGCAGCGGTTTGACCATTTCCGCCCAGTTCGGAGTTCGAGACAATAATGAAGCGAGCTGGACGCAAAGTCTGGACGACCTCGAGTTCATATCT
>CAYMQW010000220.1:0-4728 GCA_964392595.1 uncultured Nitrospiraceae bacterium | reverse complement strand
CACGAAAATTACTTTTAAACCTGATGGTGAAATTTTTGAAACCCTTGATTGTAGTTTTGATGTCTTAGCCCAGAGACTCCGGGAATTGGCCTTTCTGAATAAGGGGCTCTCGATAGCGCTCTCTGACCATAGGAAACAAAAAGAACAAGTCTTTTGCTACGAGGGTGGAATCGTTTCCTTTGTCGAACATTTAAATGAAGCCAAATCCCCTCTCCACAAACCGATTTTTATATCCGTCGAGAAGACGGATGTGCTCCTAGAAGTCGCGCTGCAGTACAACGATAGTTATACAGAAAATCTTTTCTCGTTTGCCAATAACATCAATACGCGGGAAGGCGGAACCCACCTGATTGGCTTCAAGGCCGCGTTGACACGAACAATCAACAATTACGCCAACGCCAATGACTTAATAAAGAAAGACATGGAATCGCTCACGGGTGATGATGTGCGGGAAGGGATCACAGCCGTCGTCAGTGTCAAAGTCCGGTATCCTCAGTTTGAAGGACAAACCAAAGCCAAGCTCGGGAACAGTGAAGTCAAAGGTATTGTCGAGGCGGCCCTCAATGAAGGCCTGGGAACCTATTTCGAAGAAAATCCTTCCGTCGCAAAAAAAATTATCGGTAAATCAGTTGATGCGGCCAGAGCGCGTGAAGCCGCCCGGAAGGCGAAAGACCTGATTCGTCGGAAGAGCGCGTTGGATGGTGGGTCACTTCCCGGGAAACTCGCGGACTGCTCAGAAAAGGATCCGGCAAAAAGTGAACTGTATCTCGTTGAAGGTGATTCAGCTGGCGGTTCTGCCAAGCAAGGACGGGATCGTCGTTTTCAAGCCATCCTTCCCCTCAAAGGAAAAATCCTCAATGTCGAAAAAGCGCGGTTCGACAAAATGTTATCGAGCGAGGAAATCCGTACGCTAATTATGGCGCTCGGAACCGGGATCGGTCGAAAACGTGAGGATTCGGAGAAGGGGAAGGACGACAAAGATGCCTTTGATATTACCCGGACTCGGTATCACAAGATTATTCTTATGACCGACGCGGATGTCGATGGCAGTCACATCCGCACCCTCCTGCTCACATTTTTGTTTAGGCAAATGCATGAATTGTTTCATCATGGATATATTTACATTGCGCAACCTCCGTTGTTTAAAGTGAAAAAAGGCAAGTCGGAGCGCTACCTCAAAGACGAGCATGCCCTCAATGAATATTTAGCCGAGCAAGCAGTGGGAGAAGTCGAAGTCTTTGTGAAGGCAGAAGATACCTTTGTCAAAGGACAAACCCTGCTACCTATTTTAAACCGGCTGATCGAGTTCGAGGGTTTGTTATCACGCTTTGCCAAAAAGCAACGAGAGCTGGGATTCTTGCGGGTGTTTGTTGATGAACCTACATTGGGACGGGATTTATTAAAAAACAAGCCAGCTGTTCAGGAACTCATCGTCAGAGCGAAAGAACGCCTTACGCTCGTATACCCGAAGGCTGCTATCAGCGTAGCCCTGCTTGAAGATGAAGAACATCAATCCAATAAAATCGCCTGCCGTGTGCAATACAATGGCCAGGTCTCCACGTTAGAAGTCACGCATGAACTTGTAGGATCAGCTGACTTTCGGGAATTGCAAAAGTTCGCGCCTTCCGCGATTGGGCTAGGCCACCCGGAATATCGGATGAAAACCGGAGAAGTGGAAACCGCCTATGCCGGGACGGATCAATTAATTCGAGCGATTTTGGATGCGGGGAAAAAAGGGTTAAATCTTCAGCGATACAAAGGATTGGGAGAAATGAATCCCACGCAGTTATGGGACACCACGATGAACCCGGACACGCGCTCGTTGCTTCAAGTCACCCTGGAAGATATGCCAGGGGTAGACGAAATTTTTACCATTTTGATGGGCGACGAAGTCGAACCAAGACGAAATTTTATTCAGAAGCATGCCCTGGAAGTCCGAAACCTCGATGTGTAAAAGCTGCTCACAATAATCCCCAGCTGCGTTCTCGTTGCTCAAAGCCCTCAACGTACTTACTAGTACGCCTCGGGCTTTTCACTGCCTGCGGCCTTGCTGGATGATCATTGTGAGCAGCTTTTATCAGAAATTCAAAATTTGTTCTCATACAGAAACGTCAAATAGAACCCCATGCCACCGGAAGAACGCCTGACCCAAATAGCCATCGAAGATGAGATGCGAATGTCGTATCTCGATTACGCGATGAGTGTCATCGTGGGTCGAGCTTTGCCCGATGTCCGCGATGGGTTCAAGCCGGTGCATCGGCGCATCTTGTATGGCATGCACCAAATGGGCCTGGCGCACAACCGTCCATATCGTAAATCGGCAAAAATCGTCGGCGAAATTATGGGTAATTATCATCCCCATGGTGACTCGGCAATTTATGATACCCAGGTGCGCATGGCTCAAGACTTCAACATGCGCTACATGCTTGTGGATGGCCAAGGGAACTATGGGTCCGTGGATGGCGACCCGCCGGCAGCCATGCGGTACACCGAAGCCAGGCTGACGAAGTTAGCTGGGGAGATGCTGGCGGACATTGATAAAGAAACCGTGGATTTTGGACCCACATATGATGAATCTGATGTCGAGCCGTTGGTTCTGCCAGCCAAGGTGCCGAACCTCCTTATCAATGGCGCAGGGGGCATCGCGGTTGGGTATGCCACGAACATTCCCGCGCACAACCTCGGGGAAGTGGTCACGGCGCTGATCAAACTCCTCGATGAACCAGAGGTCACGATCACGGACCTGATGGAAATTATTCCCGGCCCGGACTTTCCCACGGCGGGATTCATTTATGGCACGCAAGGGATCAAAGATGCCTATCACACCGGTCGGGGATTGTTGACCGTTCGAGCAAAGACCCATATCGAAACCGACGAACGGCGTGGTCGTGATAGCCTTATCGTGACCGAAATTCCCTACCAGGTGAACAAAGCTAAGTTGCAGGAAAAAATTGCGGAACTGATTCACGAAAAACGAATCGAGGGAATATCGGATATTAGAGACGAATCAGATCGCGACGGCATGCGCGTGGTCATAGAATTGAAAAAAGATCAAATTCCTTTGGTCGTGCTCAATCAATTGTATAAGCACACGCAGCTGCAAAATACTTTTGGAGTGATCATGCTGGCCTTGGTCAACAACCGGCCCCAGGTGCTCACTTTGAAACAAATCCTTGAGGCGTTTTTGGAACATCGGCGAGAAGTCATCATTCGCCGGACCGCCTTTGAAATGCGGAAGGCAGAAGCACGCGCGCATATTCTCGAAGGCCTCCAAATCGCGCTCGAAAATCTAGATGCCATTATTGTGCTCATTCGTGGATCAGCTTCCCCTGACGTGGCCAAAACTCAACTCGTGGAACAATTTCCTTTGTCAGACATTCAAGCAGCCGCAATTCTGGACATGCGGCTCCAACGATTGACGCAACTCGAGCGTAATAAATTAACCCAAGAACTCGAAGACTTAAAGGCCAAGATTGCTTCGTTAAAAGCAGTCCTTGGCTCAGAAGACCTTGTCCGAAAAGTCATCAAAGATGAATTGATCGAGATTAAAGAAGCCTACCAGGACAACCGGCGTACCCAGATCATTCCTCAAGAAGCGGAAATCAATATCGAAGATTTAATCGCGGATGAAGAAATGGCAGTTACCATATCCCATGCGGGATATATCAAACGGCATCCCGTGTCTGAATACCGTGCACAACGTCGGGGTGGCAAGGGAAAAATTGGCATGGGGGTGAAGGACGAGGACTTCGTCGAAAAACTCTTTACGGCCTCCACCCATGATTTCCTTTTGTTCTTCACCGATGCCGGAAAAGTCTATTGGCTCAAAGTGCATGAAATCCCTGAAGCCGGACGTGCGAGCAAGGGCAAAGCCATGGTGAATTTATTAGCCCTCGCCTCTGGTGAAAAAGTCACGACGACGTTACCGGTAAGAAAATTTCCAGACAATCTGTATGTGGTCATGGCCACTCGCCGGGGGATCATCAAAAAAACCGAGCTGTCGGCGTATGGTAATCCGCGCCAAGGGGGGATTATTGCCTTGACACTGGAAGAAGGCGATAAACTCATTGGCGTTGAAATCCCCGATCGAAACAGCGACCTTCTCTTGGGATCCAAGGAAGGCATCGTGATTCGGTTTCGCGAAAAAGATGTGCGATCTATAGGCCGAACGGGCCGAGGCGTGCGTGGCATCAGTCTCGACGAAACCAATCAAGTCATTGGCATGACCACCATCACGGCTGATGCCGAAGCGTCAATTTTGACGGTGACCGAGCGAGGGTATGGCAAGCGGACGGTCGCTACGGAATACCGCACTCAAGGGCGGGCTGGTCGAGGAATCATTAGCGTCAAAGTCACGGAGAAAAATGGTCAAGCTGTGTGCTTTCATCGAGTAAACGATACAGATGAAATTATGATCATGACCGCGGAAGGAAAAATCTTACGCACCAAGATGGACTACCTCCGCGACATTGGACGGAATTCGCAAGGCGTGCGTCTGATTGTTATGGAAGACACCGACCGAGTCGTAGGCGTAGCCAAACTCGCTGAAAGTGCCGATTCTGAAGAAGATGAGGAAGCCAATGGTACAGAAATAGCCGAACCGGATAGTTCTTCCTAGCTCATTCCATACCTACTGTTGCTAATTCCTTCCTAAATTTGTTTATTCTTCCTTACTCTTACCTAAATTGAGCGATTCTCTTTCAGCCCGTCGGCTTGTGGAGCCGAATG
>CAYMQW010000219.1:0-4738 GCA_964392595.1 uncultured Nitrospiraceae bacterium | reverse complement strand
CTAATGGCGAAATGGAACGGAGAGCTGGAATATCTAATAAATTAACAATGCCAATGCCAGGACCGCCTTCTCCAGCAGGCTGCTGCCGTGCTAAGAAATCTGGATGGGGCACTCGAAGAGCGAACGGAGCGGCTATCGTGACCCTCTACTTCCCCTACCGCTCCTTACAAAGGAGGGGAATAAAAAAATGCCAGAAATTACCCACTCGTTTTGGAGAAGAGCCTTAATTTTTAACGATATCCGAAGCTCTTAGAATTTTCCAGACAAATTCATTTTTCTAAAAGGTAATTCTTTATGGAAAAATTTGAGACAGCCTTTGGTCCGTGGGTCCTGCGGTATCGCTGGTGGATAATTGTGGTCAGCCTGTTGTTGGTAGGCCTTGCAGGCAGTGGCGGACGGTATCTGTACTTCACCAACAATTACCAGATATTTTTTAGTGAGGATAACCCAGATCTCTTGGCCTTTGAGGCATTGGAAAATACCTACGCGAAAAATGACAATGTTTTGATCGTACTCGAACCGATTGATGGCAACGTCTTCAGCCGATCAACGCTTGCTGTCGTTGAAAAGCTTACCAAAGACGCGTGGCAAATCCCTTATTCCAATCGTGTCGATTCCATTACGAACTTTCAATACACCGAGGCGAACGGAGATGACCTCATTATCCGCGACCTCGTGGAAAATGGAGCCACGCTGGGTGATGAGGAACTTCAAGCGGTACGGGAGATTGCTCTTGCGGAGCCACTCCTTGTCAATCGTCTAGTGTCCGCAAAAGGGCATGTCACGGCGGTCAATGTCACTGTCCAACTTCCTCGGATCAATGAAACCACGGAAGTGCCGGAAGTCGTGGCATTTGTCCGAAAACTGGCCGATGAAATTCGTAGGAATCATCCCGGTATCAATGTCTATCTGACGGGCATGGTGATGATGAATATGACGTTTACAGAGTCTGCACAGCATGATTTGAAAACATTGATCCCGTTAAGTTTTGGACTGATGTTCTTCCTCCTGGCCCTACTGGTGGGAGGGTTGATGGGAACCTTTGCCTCGATCCTGGTCATGGGCTTTTCCATTATCGCGGCAATGGGACTTGGCGGCTATTTGGGCCAACCTATTTCACCTCCATCGGCGAGTGCGCCCACGGTTATTTTGACTGTCTCTATTGCGAATTGTGTTCATATTCTTGTCACGTTCCTGCATGGTCTGCGTCATGGTTTGCCGAAACCTCAAGCGCTTATAGAAAGCCTGCGTGTGAATGTACAGCCAATCTTCCTTGCCTGTGCGACGACGGCCCTGGGTTTCCTCTCAATGAATTTTTCCGAAGCGCCCCCGTTTAACCATTTAGGAAACTTTGTCGCGATGGGGGTTGCCACCTCTTTCTTGTTGTCAGTGACCTTCCTCCCTGCGGTATTGTCCCTTCTTCCGGTACGAGTGAAGACAATACAGGATGAGGAGGATATGGTCATGGCCAAACTCGGGGAATTCGTGATTCGTCGGCGCAATACCCTGTTATGGGGCATGGCTGCGGTGATCATGGTGTTGATCACGGCAATTCCACGCAATGAGCTCAATGATGTCTTTGTTCATTATTTTGATGAATCCGTGACCTTTAGAACAGATTCAGACTTCACGACCGAAAATCTTACGGGGCTATATAACATCAATTATTCCCTGCATGCTGGAGAATCAAGCGGGATTAGCAAACCGGAATTCCTGCGTGATGTAGAAGCCTTTGCCAACTGGTATCGTCAACAACCTGAAACACTTCATGTGAATACCATTACAGACATCCTGAAGCGACTAAATAAAAACATGCATGGTGATAATGAGGACATGTATCGACTCCCTTCGCAACGTGATCTTTCGGCTCAGTACCTGCTCCTCTATGAAATGTCGTTGCCGTATGGCTTGGATCTCAATGACCAGATTAACGTGGATAAGTCTTCAATCCGGATCGTCGCGACCCTCAAGACCATTTCAACGAAGGAACTCTTGGCTCTTGAACAACGGGCGCTGCAATGGCTTTCAGAGAATGCACCACACATTCAAGGAGTTGACGGAAGCAGTCCGTCGGTCATGTTCGCCCATATCGGCAAACGAAACATAATCGGCATGCTGGTAGGAACGACGGTCGCCCTCATCATAATCTCCATGATTCTTATCCTCGCGTTTCGTTCTGTCAAAATCGGATTGTTAAGCCTCATACCCAATCTTGCACCGGCTGCCATGGGGTTTGGTCTTTGGGGGATTTTTGTGGGCCAAATTGGTTTGGCACTCTCTGTCGTGACTACGATGACATTTGGTATCGTCGTTGATGATACCGTGCATTTCATGAGTAAATACCTTCGCGCCCGCCGTGAAAATAACCTGAATGCTCAGGATGCAGTACGGTATGCGTTTACAACGGTTGGCCGTGCGCTCATCATCACTTCCGTCGTGCTCGTGGCTGGATTTCTGGTGCTGGCAACCTCCAGTTTTGAACTGAACGCAGGAATGGGACTGCTGACAGCTATTGTGATTACACTGGCCTTGTTAGCTGATTTTTTGTTCCTCCCACCATTACTCATGAAAATTGAGGAGAAAAGAGATGCGAAAGTGGTTCGTGCTGATCCTGCTGTTGACTCTCCCTCTGCCTGAGGTCTTGGCTGACACACCGGAAGAAAAAGGGTTGGCCATCGCGGTGGAAATGGATCGCCGTGATACGGGCTGGCTCGATCAACAATCGGATCTTTCCATGATCCTGCGGAATAAGCATGGTGAGGAAAGCACGCGTGCTCTTCGGATTCGGACAAAGGAAGTGGAGGGAGACGGGGATAAAAGTCTCACGGTGTTTGATACACCAAGAGATGTCAAAGGAACGGCGCTGCTAAGTTATACCCATGCACTGAAACCTGATGATCAGTGGCTCTACCTTCCTGCCTTAAAGCGGGTCAAACGAATCGCGTCGGCGAATAAATCCGGTCCCTTCGTTGGGAGCGAATTCGCCTATGAAGACCTGACGTCGCAGGAGGTGGAGAAGTATCGTTATCGGTGGCTGCGTGATGAGACCCTGGATGGCCACGAGGTGTTCACAGTTGCACAATACCCCGTCTATGAACATTCCGGTTACACGCGTCGGATTGTCTGGATCGATAAAAAGATGTATCGCCCACTGAAGATTGAATTTTATGATCGCAAAAATGCCTTGCTCAAAACGCTGACCTTCCTCCACTACCAGTCCTACTTGGATCAGTATTGGCGGCCAGACCAGATGGATATGGTCAATCACCAGACTGGCAAATACACCGCCTTGCTGTGGGACAATTATCGTTTCAAAAATGGCTTCACCGATCGTACCTTTGATCGGAATTCGCTGAAGCGTGCTCGGTGAACTTTTTCTGGCGTAGACTATTTGCTGTCCTGATCACTCTGGCAATAGGGGGGGCACTGCCTTGCGCCGCGTCTGGAGAATGGGATTTTTCGGGCGTTGTGTTTGGTGAGGTTAGGGCCTTTCCCGAGAAGCCGCGCTTTGCCAGGCAGACTCAGACCTCTCTTTCCCCCTCACTCGTCATTCAACCCGAACTAGTCTACGAATGGAACGATCGGAGCGATCGCCTCACGATCGAATCCTTTCTTCGTGTGGATGCTTACGATGACAACCGTACGCACGCCGATCTTCGCGAAGCGAGTTGGCTCCACCAGGCTGACGACTGGGATTTGGTGGTTGGAATCTCAACGGTGTTCTGGGGCGTGACGGAATCTCGTCATCTGGTCGACATCATCAATCAAACCGACCAGGTAGAAGATCTCGACATCGAAGACAAGTTAGGGCAGCCTATGATAAACCTCAACCTCATACGGGATTGGGGGACGGTCAGTCTTTTCGTGTTGCCTGGCTTTCGTGAACGGACTTTTCCGGATGACGACGCCCGTCTGCGTGGGCCACTTCCCATCGAGGTCGCTCATCCAAGTTTCGAATCGGATGCCGAAGCCTTGCACGTCGATTACGCCGCGCGCTGGGCGCATACCGTAGATGAGTGGGACATCGGCGTGGCCCATTTCTATGGCACGACTCGGCAACCTTTTTTCCGGCGCAGCACGAGACCCTCAGGACAGATGGTGTTCATCCCTCGATACGACTTGATCCACCAAACCAGTCTGGATCTGCAATACACCACTGGCGCCTGGTTGTGGAAGTTGGAGGCCATAGTCCGGAGCGGCCAGGGCGATCCATTCTTCGCTAGCGTGACGGGATTTGAATACACGTTCTTTCAGATTTTCGAGAGCACTGCTGATCTTGGGGTGCTGGCGGAATATCAATACGACGGACGGGATTTAGGTGCGGCTCCTTTTACCCTGAATGACGACGACTTTTTCATCGGCGCTCGATTGACCTTAAACGATGAACAAGACACCGCGCTGCTGGCAGGAACCACCATTGACCGGGAGGTTGGATCAGTTCTTTTGTTTGTCGAAACCGAACGGCGTCTAAGCGATCATTTGAAACTTGAAGTGGAAAGCCGACTGTTCCCTTACGTGCCGGATAACGACTTCGCTGCCGGGTTTCGCAATGACGGCTTCATCACCACCAGGTTGAGCTATTTTTTCTAATGGCGGGATAGTTCGAAGATTGGCGAAAAAAGCCTACACAACTCATTCAATCGAGTGAAAAACATGTTATAATTGTATTTGCTTTGCAATAAAACGGCGAATTCAACCCATAAGTGCACCACGGGTTTGAAATTGCAGGTTTGATTGA
>CAYMQW010000218.1:0-4745 GCA_964392595.1 uncultured Nitrospiraceae bacterium | reverse complement strand
TTCGCCGTAAATGCAAAGACACAAAAATATCGACAAATGGTGAAATGAACGTTTCTGTGTTGGGGTAGTGGCAGAGTAGTGCACTGGTGTTCTACTCTACTTATGATGACCCCATGATTTATGGTGGTTTTATTGACATGTGCGTTGCATGAAAGTACGACTGTCATATGTCAAAAATGATCCAACATTCGGAATGTCCCGGAAAACCTGCATCGTAAGTTTAAAACTCGGGCTACGTTGGAAGAACGTTCTTTGTCTGATTATCTTTTTTTCCATATTCGAGATCTTGCCGAAAAACTACACCAAGTGAAATGCTGGAACGGCTCCGTTGCCGGGATCCTATTTCTGTCTCCGTTCTGCCTGCGGATATTATCCGAAAGGAACGTGATCGACGGGTTTGGGGTCAGGCATGAGTATTGATTTAATCTGACGAAGTGGTCGCCACGTTTGCCAATGGCAAGGTGGTTACCTACGGGATCTCAGTTTGTTGATGGCTGGATAACGAAAGCAGTCAGTCGTGTGATCGTTGACCATTCCCGTGGCTTGCATGAGGGCGTAGCAGATGGTGGTGCCGACGAAGGAGAATCCTCGTCGCTTGAGGTCTTTGCTCATCGCGTCGGATTCCGCTGTGTGGGCGGGCAGGTTTTTTAGAGATTTCCACCGATTGTGGATTGGCCGGCCTTTGACGAATTGCCAAATATACTCATCAAAGCTTCCGAATTCTTTTTGGATGACAAGAAAGGCTTGGGCGTTGGAAATGGCGGAATGGATTTTTAATCTATTTCGAATGATGCCAGTGTTCTGTAACAGTTGCTGAACTTTTCGCTGGTTGTACTTAGCTATACGTGCGGCATCAAAGTGATCAAAGGCTTCTCGGAACGCCGCTCGTTTTTGTAAAACGGTGTTCCAACTTAATCCTGCCTGCGCGCCTTCAAGAATCAAAAATTCAAACAACATGCGGTCGTCATGGAGCGGTACACCCCATTCCGTATCATGGTATTGGCTGAGGTGTTCATTCGTGGCCCAGGTGCATCGAATAATCTGACGGGCTGACATCGTTGCGTTAGTCCTTGTCTTGGTTGTCGATTTCGATGACCACGGGACAATGATCGGATAATCGTTGATAGGCTAAGGGGTAGTCGCCTTTGATACGTCGGCATTCGGCCACCGCGCAATATCCTGTGACTCGGGCAGCCCGTGCGCGTACTTCTTCCATTCCTGTATTCACCAAGACATGATCAAGCCACCCGCCGCGTCCACGAAAATAGTGGGAGCATGGTGGGGCAAGAGAAAGATCACGAAAGCCTGGCATTTCTTTGGCGACCATTCGCCGTACATGCTTGACTTCAGACTTTTTGGAAGCATTGTCTCCTGCTCCCATCGTGTTGAAGTCGCCAAGGATGATCGTGTCCTGATCTTTCGACAGGAATTGGCTGATGGTTTGATCAATGTGGTTGAGGGCTCGGTGGCGATTTTCGAGGGCAAACACCGTTGGCCCGGATTTCAAATGCAGGGCGATCAGATGAAAATCCGCCCCTGGCTGTTGACGTGATTGGACATACGCGTAATGACCAGGGCGTAATCCTCCTTTACATGGATTTCGTTTTGACTGGGCTTTGACGTTAAAGGGCCAGAGGCTTTGCACCTGCGTCAACTCTACATGCCTGGCATTCCATACAAACCCAATCTTGTGGCTATCAGCTTTTCCGCACCGTTGGGGAGTCCACTGCCATGAATCTCCCGTGGTGTGTTCAAGAGATTCCAACACTATCTTCCAAGCTTGCTTGGCCTTTGGGGTGCTCAAGCTTTCTTCCACTGCCAAGACATCGAGGTTCATCCACACCATCGTGCAGATGAGCCAGGGTACGTGGGTTTCGTCATTTTTCCCTGATCGATTAGGCGGCTGTCCAGAGGGAAACCATCGGATATTCCATGTGCCGATGCGGAGCTTTTTGGATGAATAAACCGCCATGCGACCGCCATCCTTGACCACTTCCCTGCAGTGTTCAGGAGATTTCCAGACCAATGCTTCTTCTTGCGCGGAGCTTGTATGCATCGCGGGCCGGTGCAACTCTGGCGATGGATCAGATTTTTCCATCGTGATTTCGGTGGAGGCGGGACTCGGGCTTGGTTCCTCCACGTACTTAGGGCTCACCCAGGATTTTTCTCCAGTTTCTAAGGAAATATACAGCCACCCAGTTTGGGCAACTTGATGGATTGTGCCTTGTACCTCGTAGGGCACATGCTTCCAGTAACTGGATTCGGCCTCAGGATGAAGGGGAACGCCTTTAGGTGTTTTCGCCTTGAGGGTGATGGTCTGTCCGCCTTCAAACGCATCGGTTATTGACGCGCTGGCGAATCCGAATGTCATCATGAAGAGTAGGCTGAAAACCATAGACCACGTTCGCATGAACATCTCCTAAAAAAGTGGATGAAGCCCATACATACCAAACTCTGAGCAAGAAGGGTAGTGAGGACTGATGGGGGGCGCTTCTCAGGCATTGCGTTGTGGGGGTCTTAGAAAACGCGTTATACTCGTTTGGTAATTTGGCGCGGAAGGGGATACGCTCTTATACATGGTGCTGCTTAAGGCGCGTGATGAAACACACACATAGCAATATTGAAATCGCCAACAAGGCAGTCCTGCAATCCATCGAACAGGTGGCGCAGGATAAATTGGGGATCGATCGAGCCTCGTTAGAACTGTATGGAAATTATAAAGCGAAAATTCCTGTGTCCTTTCTCCAAAGCTTGCACGAGAAACCTGATGGGCACTTGATTTTGATGACCGCAATGACACCTACGAGTGCCGGTGAAGGGAAAACCACGACATCTATTGGTTTAGTCGATGGACTTGCCAAAATAGGCAAACAGGCCATGGTGGCATTACGAGAGCCAAGCCTTGGGCCATGCTTTGGCATGAAGGGCGGAGCCTGTGGAGGAGGCTATGCGCAGGTCGTGCCGATGAGCGACATTAATCTGCACTTTACTGGCGACTTTCATGCCATCACCTCCGCGCATAATTTATTGGCTGCGATGGTGGATAACCACCTGTATTGGGGGAATGAACCGCGATTGGACGCAAGGCGTATTACCTGGCGACGTACCATGGATATGAACGATCGTTCGTTGCGAAATATCGTGACCGGGATTGGAGCGGTGACCAATGGCTTTGCGCGGGACGGGCGCTTTGAGATTACCGCCGCGTCGGAAGTCATGGCTGTGTTGTGTCTGGCGACGGATTTACAGGATCTGCAACGACGGCTGGGGAATATCAAGGTCGGACGAACTACGAACAAGGAATTCGTCTTTGCCAAGGATATTAAGGCCCAAGGTGCCATGACTGCGTTGTTGAAAGATGCGCTCAATCCCAATTTGGTCCAGACATTGGAACATAATCCTGCCTTGGTGCATGGTGGGCCCTTTGGCAATATTGCGCATGGGTGCAACTCGGTAGTTGCAACGAAAGCTGCGTTGAAATTGGCTGACTATGTAGTCACCGAAGCCGGGTTTGGTGCGGATCTTGGCGCGGAGAAATTTTTTAACATCAAATGCCGTCGAGCAGGCTTGAAGCCGGCCTGTGCCGTCGTAGTGGCTACGGTAAAAGCCTTAAAACTGCATGGCGGGGCCCATCCCAAAGAACTTGGAGAGGAAAATCTTGAGGCACTGAAGCAAGGTCTTCCGAATTTGATACGGCACCTGGACAATCTAAAAAAGTTTGGTGTGCCGGTGGTGGTGGCCATTAACCAATTTACGAGTGACACTGAGGCGGAATTAAACCTGGTTTATAAAGTTTGTGAAGGTCAGGACGTGAAGGTCGCACTGGCCAATCATTGGGCTCACGGTGGGGAAGGAGCTATCGCCTTGGCAGAGTTGGTGGTTAAGACCATTGAAACCGAGCCAGCACAATTCCACCTGTTGTATCCCGACGAAATGCCGCTTGCTGAAAAAGTTCGGACGGTGTCGCGAGAGATTTATGGGGCGGATGATGCCGAAATTCCTCAAGCTGTTCTGAAGCGGTTTGAGGAATTGGAAAAGGCGGGGTACGGACACTTTCCGGTTTGCATGGCCAAGACACAGTACAGCTTTTCGACTGATCCCGCGGAAAAGGGAGTGCCGACTGGATTTACAATTCCGGTTCGGGAAATTCGATTGGCACTGGGCGCTGAATTTATTGTGGTGCTGACTGGCGATATTATGACTATGCCAGGGTTACCCAAAGTCCCAGCTGCGGAGGTCGTAGACGTCGATGAAACTGGGAATATTGTGGGGCTGTTTTAATCTTGTGTTTACCCAGCGCACGGCGAAGGGGTGTCCCTTTCTATTTCTTCAAAATAACTCGCTGGTTCCAGCGAGGTAGTTCATTCCCTTCAACCGTTCTGCGCTGATCCCAAATAGAAGAAGGTTCTTATAGCGATCGTACGTCTTATTCCAACCGGTGTCCGGTTAACCCATAGTACGCCTTGTCCAGAGTGTTGACTGGAGAAACCTGCATCATGAACGGGGTCTGCCATTCGTCATCTGCCGTGGCCCGTTCTTCAGGAATCAAGATTCGATTCATATGTTCCGCATAGGCAGCTTGGACTTTATACGGAATCCCTCCGACCGTTCCGATATGCCCATCTTCCGTGATCGTGCCAGTCAAGGACCGGCCAAAGATAATGTCCTCGCCCTTGGCCATGGCTACGACACTCAATCCCACCATTGCGGATAAGCTGTCTCCATATATTGTGACTCCGCGGTAG
>CAYMQW010000217.1:0-4748 GCA_964392595.1 uncultured Nitrospiraceae bacterium | reverse complement strand
ACGTTGAAGACTTTCACTTTAACACCTTGCCGGTTTTGACCGGCGCACAGGAGAATCCTCATGGGAGAAAAACAACCTCCAAGCCAACAGACTGAAACTTCGGAACCTCAGAAGCGTCCTGTTGAAACGGAGATTCTCAACGTGAACGTGGAATGGGAAGGACAGCAAGTCAGCGCCAAGTGAGGGTTGCATCCGAGCCTAAAAAGCGAGTTAACCTCGGACGAATGGAAAGAACTTACTGAGGTGATGGGCAAAGTCACAGATATTGTCGGCAAACGGTTCGCGGAAGTCTTGGCCCGAGGCCAGAAGGAAGCGGGCAGTACCGCCTAATCATGAAAAGGTTTCCATAATTTCTATAATGATTGTAGGTTTTTGCTGGGTTTGTTTCCAGCAAAGGCAGCCTCTAGGATAACTTAGGCTACTCTTGGATCACGCAACTCGCGGAGTCTAACCTGAGCCTTCGAAGAACTCAGACAGTGCTCGCCTTATTCTCCCCTCACACATACCCATTAGCCCGAAACCAGTTTAACGATTCCCGTATAGCCGGCTCGATAGGACTCTGCGGATACCCCAATTCCACCAATCCCTTTGAGCAATCGTAGTGTTGAAAATGTTTAAACACTTCGACAAAGAAACACGGGATGGGTGGTTTTTTGTGGAAAAGAGTTCGAGACGACCAGTCTAAGAGTTTTGAACCAAATCGAGCCATGGAAAATGGAACGGGGACTATCGGGGCAGGGACACCCGCAACCTTGGCAATGAGTTCGTTGAGTGCTTTTAGGGAGGTATTCCAATTGCCGACAATATAGCGCTCTCCGATCCGACCACGTTCCGCGGCATTGATATGAGCTATGGCCACATCCCGCACATCAATCACGTTAGTGGGACCGTCGATGTAAACCGGCATCTGCCGCTTGGCAATCATGATAATTTGGGTGCCACTTGTTGGCTTGCTATCAAACGGACCAAAAAAGAACGGTGGATTCAACACCACCGCAGGCACCCCATTCCGAGCTGCTTTGAGCACAGCTTCTTCCATCACGATTTTGGCCGCAAGATAGGGATTATTGGAAAAGATTGTACTGAAAGGACAGGTTTCATCGGCGAGTTGGCCTGGCTCAGCCGGAAATCCGATGGTGGTCAAGGTACTCGTAAAAATTAGGCGTGAGGCCGAACATTTCCGAACCGCTTCAAGAACATTGTTGGTTTCATTGAGTGCTCGAACCTTTGCAGCTTCTCCGGAGATATGTGCATAGGGGTAGTAGGCGGCAGTGTGATAGACGACGTCGATCGCTTGGCAGGCCCGGGTTAACGAGTCGGGGTCGTTGAGATCTCCTGGGATTCGTTCAAGCTCGACTCCGCGAAGCGTGATGGCCTTGCTGGATGGACGAATGAGGGCTCGAACCTCATCCCCTTTGGCCAACAAAGCACGAACAAGATTGGAACCCAATTGCCCTGTGGCTCCAAGAACCAATGCTCTCATTATCAGATTCTCTCTGGGCAAACTCGGCCTGGCTCACCGAAACTGATTGAACAGATCAAACTGGGACGAATCATTTTGCGGAAGATCGGCATCGTATTCGCGAGCAAGGGATAGAGGGACTGTGACACCCGAGACCATGTCCATAAAAGCACCGCTCATGGTTTGCCCATCATCGGAAATTGTCATTACGGCTTTTCCTCCGATTTGCAAGACCGTGACATAGGTCAAGGTTAAGGTCTTTCCCTGAAGTTGTCCTTCTCCGGTCGCAGTCTTCACGGGCCTAAAGATGTTTACAGGGAATGTTGAAAAAAGCCGTCAGCGGCGTTCTCGCCCTTTTGCCGTACTCACGTACTGAGAATACGCTCCGCGCGTCAAAAATACTGCGGCCTTTCCTTCGACTCTGCTCAGGACAGGGCTGGACAGCCTTTTTTGAACATTCCCCCCCACTGATGCGAGCCGTCTTCCTTGGAGCATCTATGGGTCATTGACCTGAATTATTCAACAAACCTTTACGGTAAATTCTTCCCTGGTGACATTGGAGCCCTCTTGATCAAACGAATAGGAAATGGCTGGATTGACCACATTGCGCCAGGTTCCTGTGAAATTTGAAACGGATTATCTTTTTATATCCTTCCACGACCCAAAGAATAATTTCATTTTGGCATTGTTCCACATCTCATCGAATTTCGAGAGACGATGGTCAAAGGGAAATTCAGCTGATCCTGATTGAATGTGTTTGGCTGTGCCATCGAGTGACAACATCAGACCGGGCTTGTCCGTCAAGAGTGTCATACGTTTGATGGTCATGACCTTCTTTGGCTCAATACTGACATACTCGATGGCCGGGATGACGTGAGCTGACAGATCGGGAAAGTCGGGGTACCGCAACACTCCTGGTGTTACCAATGCCGTGACTCGATTCCCTGATGCATCCTGACGGGAAAGGTCGAGGGTTTTTATGGTGATAGGTTGTTGGGCAAACATTTGATTTCCGGAAGAAGAGGATACCTTGAGTTTCAAGATGAAGTGTTGCGCTGTCCCTCGAATTTCGATTTTTGATCGGTGCTCAGGGAGTTCAGGGCGAAAGGTGAGGGAGCGTTCATCCGGAAAAGGAAAATCTTTGATGCCGTCCATGTTCGTTTCATCAGCAATGATTTCGAATGGCTGAGTCGGAGTGAAAATCACTCGGGTCTCGGGTCCCGAAATCTTAATGGTCACGGTATGGGGATCATGCTCATCCATTTCAAAAATAACATTGGATTCCTCACGGACATGGATGGGATCCAAGATTCCCAGAATCTTTCCGCTTGGGTCCTCAGGCTGTATCGTGACCAAATTTCCCTGCGTTTTGGGTGAAATCCGCACATATCCAAACATCGTGAGCGGTTGCCAGGCTGTGGGGGGAAAGGAATCGGTCTCCATATTATATTGGTTGGGATCCGCGACGTGTAACGAGGAAGGATGGAGCTCGATCTTGGAAAACTGCCCGAACGAAATTGTCTCAATTTCAAGGGAATTCAAAATTTGTTGGGTAGGAAAAGTGGCCAACGTCATTTCTGCATGGCTGACGGCAGCTTCCAAGGAAATATGCGTTGGGGTAGGATAGTACATCAGGGCCAGCGCTATCACGAGCACGCCGCCAATTATGGCACTTCCTGAGATTATCCATGGTGTCAACGGTTTCTTGGACGACCGTTTTTCTGAATTCTCTTGGCTAGTCATGGCATCGAGGGCTTGTGATAGAAATGGATGGTTTGATTAAAAGGTTGATTGCTATCCAGGAAATGGCCTGTTGCTAGAGAAAAATATGAACCTTCCGGATCTTGGGAGACATACCATTTCACCGAGAACGGCTGCCCAGCCGGTTTCCGGCGAAAGGTGCGAATACCAAATCGCCTTATCCGCTTCTTTGGGATAAACCGCACACTTCACGCAGTAGATTCGTCTAATCTGGGACAGGCTCCTAGCGTAAAGAATTAAAAGAAGCCCCAGGCTCCATCATGTAGGCGAATTGTGGAGGAAAGTCTCGTTCGAGTAGAAAACATGATATCGGTCAGGCGAATTCTGTTATAGATTCGGATTTGCCGGGAAGGCTAGCGTTACGTAGCGACCTTTGTCTTCAATCCAGAGTCGTTTAGCAACATGGGGTGAAGCGGCGGTTTTCATGAACGGGGCAGAATCCAGATGGGAGGGTGATTCAAGAGCAACCCGACAAATTTCGTCCAACGTATTGGGAGTTTCATTGCATGATTCAATGATGAACGAAAACGTCCAGTCAAACCGTTCGCTCGTCAGTTTGTCGATTCGGCAATTATATACGGTCACATAACTCAGGGCCTTGGCATAGAACGGGTGATTTTCTGAAAAATACCGAGCCCGCTATTCCTGCCCTTGGCTTGAGAAGACGGATCAATCGTGATGAAGGAATCAGGCATTGCTGGCAAACACCCGATCCGCTTTGGCCGCGAAAAAGAAATCGCTTTCGGTCAGCCCTTGAATCTTATGCGTCCAAATTTCCACCTTGCACTTGCCCCAGGCCAAAAACAGATCAGGATGATGCCCTTGGTCTTCCGCAATCGCCCCGACTTTGTTCACAAATTCGAGCGCCTCAGCAAAGTTCTTGAATGCGTAGGCCCGTTCAAGGTGGCCTTCTGAATTCAGCGCCCACCCTTGTTCCAACTGCCCAAGTAATTCCTGCGCCTTCGCCGGATCAACCGGCGGCACCCCGCCCCGACACGGCACACATTGATTATCTGCAAGACTCATAATTTATTCTCCTTGTTTTAGAATCACCCTCGCCCCTGAGGGGAGAGGGAAGGGTGAGGGGGTAACCTCCCAGAATTGAAATTATAGTCACTCAACCCGCTGATGCACAAATCAAATGAATGAGAAAAATCCATGGAGAATTCCTGTATCACGCATTAGCCAGATATCTCCACTTACGAAATTGAATTTCCCCTCCAGGCCTTTATGCCTCAACTAGCTAATAAAAGTCTTTTGGCTCTTCTCCAAAACGAGTGGGTAATTTCTGGCATTTTTCATTCCCCTCCTTTGTAAGGAGGGAGTAGGGGAAGTAGAGGGTCACGATAGCCGCTCCTTTCGCTCTTCGAGTGCCTCATCCAGATTTCTTAGCACGGCAGCAGCCTGCTGGAGCAGGCGGTCCTGGCATTCAGCCCGCCTGTGGGTTGCTCCTTGCCACGGGCTCTACCGCCACCTAGCCTCCCCTTACAACGGGGAGGGATCAGCGTGAAGCCTCAAGAAAGCC
>CAYMQW010000216.1:0-4797 GCA_964392595.1 uncultured Nitrospiraceae bacterium | reverse complement strand
GCCAGGTGCGCCAAGAGCTTGCGCGGACTGTTGTGATCCAACTGCCGTTTCTAGGTTTAACTAACCCCAAAAACCCAGTTCTACGAAATACACAATTCTAAAACTTCCCTCCAAATTTTTTATTGTATAGTAGAAGCCTTCTTCGGCTGGTGCGGCGTAATATGCCCTTCAGTAAGCCACACCAAAAACAGGACGGGAATTCCCAATAAGGCGGTCAAAATGAAGAACTGGGAATAGCCGATGCTGTCCACGATGGTTCCGGAGTAGCCTCCTAGGATTTTGGGGAACAAGGTCATGAGCGAGCTGAAGATGGCGTATTGCATGGCGGTAAATTGAATATTCGTGAGGCTGGAGAGAAATGCGACAAAGGCGGCACTGGCTAATCCCGCAGAAAGGTTATCGACTGATATCACTAGGTAGAGCATGCTGAGATCATGTCCCATTGAGGCCAGCACCATAAATAGTAGGTTTGTCGCTGCTGATAGTAGGGCACCTAAGAACAGTATGCGAATCACGCCGTATTGTACTGAAAGAATGCCTCCCAAAAAGCCGCCGGCGATGGTCATGAATAATCCAAATGTTTGTACCACACTGGCAATCTCGACTTTGGTGAATCCCATATCCTGGTAAAACACATTGGCAATCACACCCAGCACGATATCGGAAATGCGGTACACCCCAATCAGCACCAAAAGCAGGATTGCTGACTTCTGACCATAGCGTCCAAAGAAATCTTTTGCTGGGGCGATATAGGTTTCCGTCATCATGCTCCGACTCACGACACCCGCTCGAATAACGAGGGTCGCGACAAGCCATGCCACGACGACCCCTGTGATCAGCCTTGCTGTTTCTACGATAAACCCCGCTAACTGTTTGGTGCCAACCACGTCTGTGAATTCTTTGGTGATGTGGTCCGACAGCTCGGCTGAATAGTAAAAGGTCAAGATAAAGGCGGTGGCCGCAGCGACAAACATGAATAAAAATCTCGCATATTCCTTGGGCGAATAAGAGGTTGTGCTTGTTCGATTGGTGGTTGGCTCTGAAATGACGAGTGTGGTGATCACGCCCACCAGCATGGTACTGGCAATGATGAAATAGGCCCATTGCCAGGCCTGATAGCTATACGCGCCCTTGACGGACCCGAATGTACTAGCCAGAAACAGGGCCCCTGCTCCTGCGACCAACATTCCGATGCGGTAGCCCGCGATATAGGTGGAGGACATCATGGCCTGGAGCGATAGTTCTGCCGATTCGATCCGGTAGGCATCAATCACGATATCCTGCGTGGCGGAAGAAAATCCAAGTAGCACAGCAGCCATAGCCATTAGCGCGAGACTGGCTTGTCCACTGGCAGGATCAATCATGGCCATGCTGGCAATGGCCGCAATGATGGAGCATTGGGCGAGCAGCATCCATCCCCGTCGACGGCCTAACATCTGTGTGAGGAAGGGGAGGGGCAATTTGTCTACCAGCGGCGCCCACACGAACTTGAAGGAATATCCCAGCGCGGCCCAGCTGAAAAATGTCACGGCTGAACGTTCAACTCCTGCTTCACCCAACCACAGAGACAGAGAGGAGAAAATTAATAGGAGGGGAATCCCGGCTGAAAAGCCGAGAAACAACATGGTGATGACCCGAGGGTGTGCGAAGGCCTGAAGGGAGTGACGCCAGCTTGGTTGGGTTTCTGTATTCATCAGTTGAGTGTGTCTAAGAACTTGTAGAATAACTGAGGGAGAACTCTGTGGCCAGGTTAAAAATTTTGGGCTTTTGGGTGGTGTTTTGAGGCGTTCAGAGTTCTTTGTTCTTGATCGGCCTTCTTCGTCCGTGTTTTCTCGTCCCATTGTTCGCAAGCCCAAACACGCTTTCGCCAATTTCTTTGGCGCACATTTTTCGGCAGCTACCCTTACATGTATGTGCCGCTTTCATGAGGGCTTGGGAATCTTGTTGGGTCTGTTGAACATTCCCTCCCCCTGACGATGCGGGGCTCATCTTGAGCTTGTATTGGCTGTTGGAGTGAAATATTCAACAGGCCCATTGAGGGATTATCTGGATTTTTATCTCTGGGTCAACACAGCTTTGGGGTTGTTGCGGTGTGTGGAGTCTCTGATATTGCGGTTTCTTGGTTGGGCTCTAGTTTGAGCTGAACCCATTCTCGTAACACTTCTTGCAATTCTTCAAAATTGACCGGTTTAGAAATGAAATCATCCATTCCGGCGTCCAAGCATTGTTCGCGATCTCCCTTCATGGCGTTGGCGGTCATGGCAATAATGGGGACATGGGTTCCCTCTGATTCCTGCCGTCGAATTTCCTTGGTCGCGGAATAGCCATCCATGTCAGGCATTTGACAGTCCATGAGAATTGCGTCGTAGTGCAGGCGATTGATAGCAGCGATGGCTTCTTGCCCATTGCCAACCACATCAACCCGATAGCCTACCTTCTCGAGCATTCGTACGGCCAATTTTTGATTGATGATATTATCTTCCGCTAACAATAGGCGAATTTTTTTAAGGCCGTCGTTTTCCTTGAGCGTATGGCGCGTGATCAGTGGTTGGGCCAGTTCCACCTGCTCGGGTTCCGATTGCTCGCCTGGATTCAAGACTAAGGACAAACATTGGTACAACTGTGCTTGGCGAATGGGTTTGGTGAGATAAGCCGCAAACCCTGCCTCATGAGCCGCACGGGCATCTCCTCGACGCCCCAGGGTTGTGAGGATGACAAGATGAGTCTTCCCCAAAACGGAATCAGCTTTTATGGCCATTCCTAACTCAAGGCCATCCATATCCGGAAGGCACCTATCCAAAACCAGAATATCATAGGGCTCCCCTTTGAGGGTGGCCGCACGAAGTTGCGTCAACGCGGCGGCTGCCGTGGTAACACTATCACACCGCATGCCCCACTCGTTGGCATAATGGTGGAACAGAAGGCGATTGGAATCACAGTCATCGACCATGCATATGCGAATGTCTTGGAGGCTCGTGGTGGTGGAGGACGTGATCGGTTCATGCTCCTGGCGTTGCAACGGGAGGGTAAGCCAGAATTGACTGCCTTCGCCTCGACGACTGACGACACCTATTTCTCCGCCCATAGCCGCGACTAAATTTTTGCTAATAGCCAGGCCCAACCCTGTCCCGCCAAATTGGCGGGTGGTGGAATTCTCCGCTTGGCTAAACGAATCAAAGATTTTCGCTTGGGCATCCTGGGATAAACCGATTCCCGTGTCAGTCACCTCTATACGGATTGTGGTGTCGGTCTCCGAGATCGGCATGGCTGAAACTTGGATGGTGACCTCACCGTGTGTGGTAAATTTAATGGCGTTCCCGAGAAGGTTTAATAACACTTGTCGAATGCGGCCAGGATCGCCCCGGAGAGCCGTGGGGGTTGAGGCATACACCAACCCGACGAGATCGAGTCCTTTCACCTCCGCTGGTTCTGACAGAAGGTCGAGGACTTCTTCGACGGTGGTGCGGAGGTCAAAGTCAATGATTTCCAGATCAAGCTTTCCGGCTTCAATTTTTGAGAAGTCGAGAATGTCGTTGATGATCTCAAGAAGCAGTTCTCCCGAAAGCCGAATCGTCTTCGCGTATTCTTTCTGGTCTTCACTCAATTCCGTATCCAGAAGCAAACCGGTCATGCCAATGACTCCATTCATGGGCGTGCGAATTTCATGACTCATCATGGCAAGAAACTCAGATTTGATTTTCGTGGCAGCAAGTGCGTGATCGCGTGTTTCGATGAGTTCCTGATTTTTTTCGGCCAGGTCTTCGACCACATTGGCCAGTTCAGCTTCCACTTTTTTGCGTTGTTCCACATCCGCCATGATCTGTTTTCGGCCTCGTTGCAATTCTTGAACTTGGCGATGCATATCGGTCACGTCTTGAATGACAACGAGAGCATACCATTCGCCTTGGGCGGATTGAATGGCCTTGGCAATGGTATGTTGAATCCTGGGCTGCCCATTTGGGAGGGAGCATGGGATGAATTGCCCATGAAACTGTGGGGAAAATGTCGCAGGTGGTCCGCCTTCAAAAAGCGGGGACAAGCGGGAGGCATATCGGGGTTCGACTAAATGAGGGTAAAAATCAAGAATGGGTTTCCCAATGATTTGCCCCCTCGGTAATCTCGTCCACAGTTCAAGGGAATCATTCCAGAAGACCACCTTCCAATCCCGTCGAAGCATTAAGACGCCATTCGGAATATGATTTACTAGATCAAAGGCTTTCTCAATGTCCTCAAATGATTCCATGCGTTCAGGTGGGTTGGCCAGTTATGGTATTGATGGCCTCTAAAATGGTGTCGAAACAGTTCACGTCAAATACAAGAAAAATATCCCCGGAAATATTGTGTTCTGTGACGGTGAATCGGGTTTGAGCCCAGAGTAAAACCGGGGAATCTTCCTGGTCAATGGATTGAACAAGATTGGTCACGGTGGATTCATTATACGTTGGAACGGAATACGTAATGGTTCCACTCAACACATTGGAAATAGATCCCATGACCCCATTGAGCACAATGTTTCCAATTTCGGTCAAGGTGGCCACTTTCATGACATTCAATTCATCTTCGTCACTAATATAGCGCCCGTGAGGCTTTCCACGAGCTTGGGAGCCGTTTCCGTTGGAAAGGCTAACGTGGCTGTTCCTGCGTAAGAGCCTTTAAAGGGGAGTTGAACGGTGGAGAGTGAATAATCTCCGAATTCTTGTAATTTCTTTTGGAGTTCAGAGGCCGTTCCCAAAAGAATGGTTGGAATATGCAGCGTGATGGGTTTTTCCAAAATTTGGTTCAAGGCCCCGGCAGCTC
>CAYMQW010000215.1:0-4825 GCA_964392595.1 uncultured Nitrospiraceae bacterium | reverse complement strand
GTTGTACCATAGCCGTTCAGCCTCATCCATATGCTTCCACTCACCAGTCCTATCATGATCCCCAGCACGAGATAATCGACACCGCTCATGTGTGATTCCAAAAGGGAACGGCGCGGGTGCCCAGGCCCAAACCCTTTTGATTCCAAGGCCATGGCCAGCAAATTGGTTTGCCGCAGCGTATGCCCAATTAACGGCACCACCAGAGGAGGATACTGACGCAACTTGCTAAAGATGGTACCCGATGGCAGATCAAGTCCACGGGCTCGCTGCGCCTGCACCACGGCACTCACCGACCCCAGCAAGCTTGGAACCCACCGAAATGCCAACGACAGCGCAAACGCCAAGGCATGCGGCACCCCCAGTCGATGCAAGCCCTGCGTAAACTCTTCAATGGCCGTCGTGGATAACATGAGGATGCCGCTCAAGAGCATCACATTCAACCGCAGGCCCATCCCCAATCCATACAACACTCCTTCAACGGTGATTATCTGTGTCCCGATTTCCAAGAGAGGCGTGTTGCCCTCCACAAAAAATGGCCATAAGATCATGCTGTAGACAAACAGAAGCACCAGCAAGACCAAATCCTCTTCACGTTCGCCAGACTTTTCGCCATGACTGTTGTTCCCAGCACTAGCCCTATCAGTCCCAATAATAAACTTGGATCCGAAAACACCAGGGACAAGACGAACAGTCCAAGGAGCCACAAAATCTTGGTGCGTGCATCCAATCGATGGATCCACGTTTGCTTATCAAGGTAAAGAGAAAGATTCATACGCAGACTCAGTCTAAATCAAACAGATTTGAAATCTGCACATTTCCGTATATCTTTTCAATGCTGCTCAGAACAGACCCTTCGACAAGCCTGTCCTGTGTAAAGTCGAAGGGTGCGCATGGAACACCACACTAGCTTTCAGGATTTCTAAAGTCGCTCTCCGTTTTTGCTCCGGGCTAATCTAGAGATTTCATCCCAATCTCCTCGAATAAGTGCCTCTTTCTTCTTTCGACTCCAACCTTTCACTTGTCGTTCCCTCCCTAGCGCTTCTTCCCTGGTACCAAATTCCTCCACAAAAACAAGTTCAACGGGGAGCCGCGTTAGGTATAACATGGAATGACATTTTGTTGATGCTCAGCAATCCTTTTCTCAAGATTGTCCGTATGCCCTGTGTAATAAGATTTATCAGAGCACTTCAAGATATACACCCAGAAACTCATTTCAACTCTTTCCCACGCACATATTTCCATTCACTCTTCAATATAACTCAGGACCCTTCGACAAGCTCAGGGCGAACGGCAACCACATAAAATACTTTCCTTTACCGTTCGTGCTGAGCTTGTCGAAGCATCCACATACCAATACTGCCTACATGACCTTTAGTTTCTTTCCACAAAGTAGCACGGACCTCATCCACAGTTAGCAAGGTCACCCCCCAACGTTGACTAAATCTGGTAAGTGAAGGCAATTCCAACGCGGCTGATTGGAGTAATGAAGGATCCGAAAATATTTCACGGGTTGGCCCATCGGCGATGAGTTGTCCCTTTCCCAGTAACACACATCGCGTGGCAAATTCCGCGACGAGCCACATGGTATGCATGATCATGACAATCGTGTGGCCTTGCTGATTGAGCTGTTGGATCATGCCCATCATTCGAACGGTTTCCTCGGCATCAAGGCCAGTGGTGGGTTCGTCAAAGATTAAGATTTTGGGTTGGGCCGCTAACATGGAAGCCACGGCTACTCGCTGACGTTCTCCTTTGGTTAACGAAAACGGATCGTGTTGCTCCGTACCGGTCAACCGTACCGCCTGAAGGGCCTCCGCTACCCGCCGATCACATTCCTCTGTAGAACATCCCACATTTTTCGCGCCAAACGCCACCTCATTCCATACGGTTTCGGCAAATATTTGATGGTCAGGATTTTGAAACACATAACCTGCAACAGAAGCCAACTGTCCAACACCCGCCACTTTCGTATCCAGCCCCATGACCGTAACCTGGCCTTCGTTTGGCACAAGTAATCCATTGAGCAGTTTGGCCAAGGTACTCTTCCCGGATCCATTTTCCCCGAGAATGGCTACGAACTCTCCCTTGTAAATGGTTACCGACACATCGCGAAGAACCGGTTGGCGCTCATCATATCCATACGTCACATGATCGAGTTCCAAGATCGGAGGGTCTTGAGTCGAATGATCACCTGTTGAACTTGCTTGGCATTGTTCGGAGAGGGAAAGAGACAAACCAAGGTCATCGGCAACCTGCCAGGCTTCTTCGACCGTGACCGGCAAGGTGGGCAGGTCAACCCCCCCAAAGCACTCGGCTAAAGGGTGAGGTCGAATTCCGTACTGGGCAGCTAAGGCAGGCTGCCGAAAGAGTTCAGCAGGGGGGCCGATCCAAGCCATGTGTCCTTCCTGCATCAGGCCAATGCGATCGACGTGCAAGATCTCATTGTATTCATGTTCCGTGAGAATCACCGTGATACCTTGCGCTTTAAGCCGATTCAGCACAGAAAGAAAATGGCGCCTCCCCGCGGGATCCAGATCAGTCAAGGGTTGGTCCATCACGACGATTTGTGGGTTGCGCACCAAGACCGATCCAATGACCAGTCGTTGCCGCTGTCCGCCTGATAAAGAAAAAGGATCTCGCCGCTCGAATCCAGGCAATCCCACAAGCTCGAGGGTGGTTCCAATCCGCGCAGCTACGGTCTGAGTTTCATCATGACTCTCGCTTGGAGAAAAACATTCCAGAGGAAATCGTAACTCCGTTTCGACATTGGTCGAAATCAGCTGTGTTTCAAAGTCCTGAAAAACTATGCCCACATGTCCAGCCTGCTGCCAAACAGGGAAGGTTGCGGTTTCTTTCCCAGCGACACGAACCGTTCCACTATAGTCGCCCTGAACAAAATGCGGGATGAGCCCATTCAACGCATAACACAGCGATGATTTTCCTGAACCACTCGGACCCATGATCATCACCACCTCTCCCCGTTTCACATTCAACGAAAGGTTGTGTAACGCAGGTCTATCAGCATGCGCATGACGAAACGTCAGGTTGTGAATGGATACAATCGAAGAAGACTCGTCTATTGCCGGCGAAGACTCCTGAACGAAGGAGTTGGTAGGGAGGCGATGATCCTGAGCCACAGGGCTTGTTTCTAAGAGATCGCTATAACACAGGCCCCACTGTTTGACTCGAGGGTAGAGAAACAGCAATAAGGGCGGGCCTAACACCAAGGCCATGACCACATTATTAAAAAAGATCGCTGGCGTGAGGATGGAAGACGGAAGAAGGCCAAGTAGTTCAACACCCCACCCGATAGTCGCGGCACAGACCCAGGACGCCACTACGCACACGACGACAAATTCCAGGCCTTGCCGCCAAGAACGAATCACAGGTTCCTTTTTAGATGAAAGTGGCCCTAAGTTCCCCCACAACAAGTAGGGCACATACCCATAGAGAAAGTTTCCGAAAAATCCGAACAGACTCGCCGGGCCCAACGTTCCAAAACAATCGCCGATCACATTGCCAAGGCCCGCACCCCACGCCGCCGCCGGGCCAAAGAGGAGGGAGGTGACAATGGGAATGGCATTCGCAGGCCGCAACTCCGCAAACCCAGGGATCAGAGGAATACCGACTTTAAAGGGAATGAGGATCGCAGCATAGATCGCGGCAATCTGAGCGGTCAGCACAATGAGGCGTGTATCTTGCCACACATGCCGAAGTTCGAAAAACCATCGGCGGGGGTTCCAGCAGTGCAGAGATTTATCCATTGGGACTTTAGGACGAGTCATGAAATACTATTTTAGAGCCGGAAATGTTTTTCTGGTCAATGTTTTTATTTTTCGATCAGGTAACTTTCCCGAATGGCTATGGACTATTGATATGATTGGACAAAGAAGAGGGTTCAGGACATGAACGAAAAGGCACTAGCCAATCCTTGAAGCGTTTTGTTTTCCGTAATGGAATCATGCGAGATCAGCAGGTAGGACCAGGATTTTCCCCCATGGGTTTTCTCGTGTTCCGTGGCATATTGACACCAGAGGGCAGCCGCCCTGGCTTTAGCAAGAATATCCTTTTGGTTCATCTGATCCGTGCGCTTAGGTCTACACAAGTACGTGTTGGAAAGAATCGGAGGAATTGGCCCAGGCTGGTATGATTCCGTACCCATTTCTTACGGAATTCTCCATGAGAAAATTTCCGATCCGTCACAAAGAGTCATGTAAGGACTGGGGGGAACCCAGCAAAGATTTCCGACACAGCGCCTCTGAAATCCAGGCGACCCCACTGAATTCTCCACGCACTGCGTGGTGAATTCCAGAACCAGGAAATAGTTTTCCCCACAAACAACGACAGCTCAAGACCACGTGTCCCCTGTTTCCATCTGGAGGTTGGTTCTACGCAGTCTTCGGTAATCGTTTCCTGGCATGCAGGACCGTGAAACCGATCACCGTATCACCTTCATAGCGGACAATGACATCATCCTCGGTCATCTCGCTGTCCGTCGCGTAGCTGGGCTTTTTAAAATTCACATACAATGCGTCCGCTTCGGCATCGAACGTCAGCCAGACAGCATGTTGGGGTACCCGATTCACGATGGGGATCAGCTTCAAGTATTCCTGGAAATCGGCTATGGCCATACCTGCCTCCTCTTCGCAAGCGATCGGACCTACTCGACATTCCAGAGGAGTTCGATCGGTATTGGATGTTTGAGTTGGCTGCGTAGGTTCAAGTCCGCCATCAATTCATCGCGATGATCCGCTGTACAATCACAGAAATGCTTAGGACCCGCGAGAAAATAACTTGACCAATATCGCGCCAAGATTTGGGTTGG
>CAYMQW010000214.1:0-4839 GCA_964392595.1 uncultured Nitrospiraceae bacterium | reverse complement strand
TACTCGTGAAAACCGTCGCTACTGCCACAGTAAAGGGATTCGTCTTTCGGGGCCACCCTTGGGTCGCCCACAGAAGGTCACCGAGGCTACCACCGAGCAGGTGAAGCAAGCCCACCACCAATGCCATGCCGATGCCACCGCGCGAATGGCCATTGAAGGCAAGTTTGGGCAAGGCAAGCGCCGGTTTGGGTTAGGTCGCCTGATGGCCAAGCTGGAGGAGCATTGGGAAAGGCCTGCTGGTTGCCAGATGGCTCAAGAGAAAGACGGATTATCGTGATCGACGTCTTGGTCGTATCGAAGTCAGAGGGGTCTGGAGGCCCCAAGTCCTAGCTGCGTGATGAGCGGATAATGGAAAATGCTTTTTTCAGCAAGCCCTAAATACGCATTTCTCACATTGTGGAAACCAAGATCCTTTATAACCTATCAATAGACTGGCTTGGTCCCTTGATCATTGTTGGTTGATGGACACTGAACCTTGTTTTTGACCTGAGGTGTGTCATTTGGGTCTGTCTCATTTCTTGCTCTGGAAAATAGTGGCCAGGCCCAACTGACCTGTGACAGTCGCAGGGATTTTGTTTTATATTCCTATTTTGCAATGGATCAGTTTCATGTATCGTAATTGTAAACGTCTCTAAGGCGTATGGCATTTGAAAATAAAATAACCTGTATATGCACTTGAAAGACCCGCATGCCTGAGATACTTTATCTGAGTGTTGGAGGACCTATAAACATTCGAGAAGTTGATAAAGCCTTCTGTTTCAGTGCGTACTCGAAAACTCGATACGGGTTGAACCCATTCCCTGCAAGGAAATTGTAGCTCGAAAATCTTAGGGCGTTTCAAGTGCATATGCAGGTAAAATAAATCTCAAAAAAAATAGATGATTCTACGGTTGACTCCGGTGAAGGCTATTCAATTAGGCAACGTTGTTGAGTCGAAGTATCCCTCGAGCTATCTGGAGGAGTGTATTTTCTGTCACAAGCGGCACAGGACACCGATGGCTGCGTTTCAAGCCATTATGGTGATAGCAGCCGATAGAAAGCGCCATAAATGCTGTGCGATCTGGCTAACCGGAGGCAACCATAGAGCCATCAAAAAATAATAGTTTTTGCAGGCAACCCATTGGGGCAAATTGGCAAAGAATAATACTATATGACCCGGGTCATTTCTTGTTCTGGATTCCAGGGAAGGATGGTTCTCGAGGGTCGGGTGGAGGCGTTGATGGGATGATCGTTCTGGGTGAAAACCGGTTAGAAGTTCAGCTCACGTGGTAGGGACACATCAATGTGTATCAGGCGTAGTATTGACCGAATCGATTCGCGAGGATATTCGGTAGGGCAAAAGTTTCCTGTTTGATGAAGCCTTGATAGCGATGAGGGTCGGCGAACACGGAATCCACCACACTGCACATGCCTGCAGCGGTCGTGACTTGAATCGCTGACCACAATCTGCCTGCGATCGTTTGCGGGTAAATCTTTTTCACGTAGTTCTCTTCCATTAATTCCCCAGCTTTCCTGCCCACGACAGACACGTAAATCAGCACCACATCCTGATAGGTTTTGGGGATGGCATTTTCCAGGATTTGCTTGAGATTTTCCCGTTGTGCGTTGAGTTTGAGATCATTCATGAGGAATTGAATTTTTTCGCAATGGCCGGGATAACGGAGTGTTTTATAGTTCATCGTTTGGACTTTACCTGAGTACGTATCCGCCAAGGTTCCCAGTCCTCCGGAGGTGTTAAACGCTTCGTATAGCAGCCCATCGACTTCAATGGTCTCATACCCTTCGAGCGGCATTAAAGAGGTCTTCAAGCCATTTTCAATCCCATAGCACACGTTCCCGTACTCGTTAATCAGGCCGTCGGTTGACCAGGTCAGAGAGTATTTCAACACATTGCTGGGATTGATGGGTAGGGCGCCCACCCGCATCTTCACGGTCTCGAGTGCATCGAAATGGTGCATCAGTTCGTTGGCAGCAATGCTGATGAATCCCGGCGCCAACCCGCATTGAGGGACAAAGGCTTTCTCGCTTCCCTGACTGATCTGTTCAATTCGTTCGGTGACTTCAACATCTTCGGTTAAGTCGAAATAGTGAATGTTTTTCTTACGGGCCACTTCCGCAACCGTAGGATTGCAGTAATAGGGAAGACTCGAAATTACGGCATCGGGTTGATGCTCGCTCACATAGTGTTCGAGGGCTTCACCGTTTGACGCATCAAGGACCGCATGGGTGATGGGCGCGGTTTGACCTTGAGCGGTCCTTTGCTGATTGGATTGAGTTTCGATGTCGCCAAGGTGAACCGTGTACTCTTCTGTCTCTGCCAGGAAGGTTCCGATCAACGAGCCAATTTTTCCGGCACCTAAAATGAGGATGGTTGGCATGGAGGGTCTCCGCGTATTAGGTTTTTACAGTTGATTGCATCAGAGCATCGGCTTGAGGCGGTGAGAAGCCTTGATAGCCTGCATGACGTTCGATGAGTTCGAGAACGGAAAACGGTGCGCCATCAACCTGCTCAGGAACACTGAAAATCTGGCGAATAACCTCGCCTTTTTCGCCCAAAGTTGATCCCGCAAAGGTGATGCCTTTTTGTTGTAACCGGCACATGGCGGCTTCAATATCCTCTACCAGAATCGCGATGTGGTGTAGGGTCTGATCGCTAAATTGGTCCACCCAGCGTGGGATCACACTGGTTGCTCCGCGATCATCGTCATAGGCTTGGTCAACAAACAATGCCGGAAATCCTGGGGCTCGGTACACCTTGGCATGCCAATCACCGTATTCCAAAGTCTCGGAGTAGGCATAGCCCATTGGGAGAAATTCCTGTGCACGCTGCTCAACATTTCGGGTACGAACCGTGATGTGATCAACGAGGGGTTTTATCCCGATTCCCGCGGTATCCAAAATGTCTTTTGCAATCTGCGCAGCACGGTTTCGTGACACGTACTCCTGAATGTACGAGTCGATACGGTGTTCAAGCTCGGCTTTGTTGTCCATACGGTTCACCCTTAGTTGGTGTCGATCTGAGCCCGTTGTAACTGGCCGCTGTAATCGACGTAAATGGATTTCCATTCACTAAAAGTATCCAGGGCAGCCTGTCCGGCCTCGCGGTGCCCGTTTCCGGTGTTCTTTATTCCCCCAAACGGGAGATGTACTTCGCTCCCGATGGTCCCGGCATTGATGTACACAATCCCCGACCGCAGCTCTCGCATGGCGTGTTGGGCTCGATTAATGTCTTGGGTGTAAAGGGAACTAGACAGTCCGTATTCCACGGAGTTATTCACCTTGATTGCTTCTTCGAAGCTGTTGACTTCGAGCACGCTCAACACTGGACCAAAAATTTCTTCCGTGGCAATGCGCATTGTTGGGGTGACATTGTCGAACAAGGTCGGTGGAAAAAAATATCCAGCCGCATACGGTCCCTCGGTTAACGGGTGCCCTCCCGTCTTCAATTGAGCCCCTTCCTTCACGCCAACTTGAACCAGTTCGTGCACGCGTTCGAGTTGCGTTTTATTGATCAACGGTCCAACTTCAATAGAAGAATCGAGGCCATTGCCAATTCGGAGCTTGGCCATTCTATCTAGCAACATCGACACCATTCGTTCTTTCACTGCGGTGTGAACAATCAGTCGGCTACACGCGGTACAACGTTGGCCGGTTGTACCAAAGGCACTCCAGAGAATTCCCTCAACCGCTAACTCCAGGTCAGCATCTTCCATGACAATGATGGCATTCTTGCCACCCATTTCAAGGGCGACACGTTTGTAATGGGTGGCTGCATCAACCGCGACTTTTCCTCCAGTGGCCTTTGACCCAGTGAACGAAATAAGGGCGACGTCCTGATGTTTGACCAAGGTGGCGCCTAACTCAGGCGCACTACCAGTGACCAAATTGATGACTCCGGGAGGCATGCCCGCTTCCTCCAGGGTCTTAACGAACAATGCAGCGGTATAGGGTGTATCTGGCGAAGGCTTCAACACGACGGTATTGCCCATCATCAATGCGGGAAAACTCTTCCACGAGGGAATTGCCATGGGGAAATTCCAAGGAGTTATCAATCCAACGACGCCGAGAGGCTCTCGGATGGCGTACCCGGATTTATTCGGGAGCTCGGAGGGGGCAATATGTCCGAATTGCCGACGGCCTTCTCCGCCCATGTAGTACGCCATATCGATGGCTTCTTGAATGTCGCCTCGACCCTCCATCAAGACTTTTCCCATCTCGCTTGTCAGGGCCTTGGCAAGTGTTTCCTTGTCATGAAAAAGCCGTTCAGCCACTCGAAATAACAATTCTCCGCGACGAGGGGCAGGCAAACGATGCCAGGATTCAAAAGCATCACGAGCGGCGGCTACTGCATCATTCATGTCCTCTGCATCGGAGTCCGCGCATTGGGCAACGAGTTGACCTGTCGCAGGATTTCGTGTTTCGAAGGTCTTGCCCGATCGGGCCGGAATCCATTTCCCGGCAACAAAGTTGTGAATGGGATTTTCCATATACATTCCTCACGTGGTTAGGGTGCAGGAAGCGTTGCGGGCCGTTCTTTTTTGAACCGTACATTCTTAGTTAGGCTGTATAATTCCAGCCATCAATCTTTCCCACACAAGACCTTTCGGTTCTTCCCCATGGGCTCCTTTAGTAAAGCCCTGGGCGCTGAAAGGATTTCAAAACGACCAATCAACCTGATTTCGGTCTTCTCAGGAATGCGGGAGAAAATTCAACGTTTTGGGACGACACAAAACAGGGCCGGAAATTCGAATAAGGAAAAACCAAGAAAACAATGAATCTAAGGAAGGGCGGATTCAACTCATAAGTGCACCACCCCACGAAATGGCCTTTGGGCAGAGT
>CAYMQW010000213.1:0-4862 GCA_964392595.1 uncultured Nitrospiraceae bacterium | reverse complement strand
AGGCAGAGGCTCGCGACAAAAAATTCTCAGGGAAGGCCCACCCCGTCAAGTTCGGATTAGCAGATAGTTCCCACATGGGTTTGAGCAACAGGCTCTGTAACGAACGATTACTTTTCCTTGCATGGTTTCACCCGCCGGCCTGTGATACTACCGTTGGGGCCCATGTTGTTCACGAAGGTACCTGATAAGGCCCGGTCTTTCTCGCTGAAAAGCAAACTTTCTTCTTGAATGATGCCACGTGGAAATTCCCACCTGATGTACACCGTATCGCCTTGCACGTGAATTTTTGCCGGTTTGGGGTCCATTCGGTCGTACTGCGAGGGGGGAGGGTAGATCATGACGGATGTATGGTCGCTATGGGTTTGATGGTTATGAATGAGCCACTGCCAGGTGCCGCAAAGCCGCATGAGGCTTCTTTGCTTCTGTTGGTCGGTCTGCCATTGTCGCAACTCATTCCAAATAGCCCGCGTACGGTGTTCGGTTCCCATCTGTAATTTGACAAGGGCTGCTTGTAAATAAGCCTGATGCAGAGGCAGATAGTAGTGATGCAGGAAGCGGGCAGCATAGGATTCCTGATTCTGCACTGATGGTGTAGGGAAGTCACTTTCCTTCGATGCTTTTGTGTCCCAATATTCATGAAGGCGTTGGGTGATTCCTTGAGCCCCTGCCTTCGCTGCTATCGTGAGCCATCCCTTATTTCCCCCTGTCCAAATCGAATATTGCTGATGAAGGTATTGGGCATAGTGGGCATAGTGAGGCAGTTCGACTATTGCCGGCTCTGGTGTTTTGACTAATTCGTGATAGGTCTTGGCTAAGGCGAATACACGGTGGAATTCAGGTTGTGGTGAGGCCTTGGTTACCCAAGTAAAATGATCGTTGGGGGTATCGTGAAGGATGGATGTCTCGCGTTTTGGCCTTCGGAGAAGTCGCGTTTCTATTTCTGAACTGAAATGCCATGTGGCAACTCCGACTGCTAAGTTGACCATTTTTTGAGTGATGGGGGTTGGCAACGTGGGTTTCTTGTATCGTCGGCCTCGAGTCTGTTGGTGAGACGTCGCTTGAGTAAATGGGCCCATGGTTGCACGAACAAAGGCTTGGGCTTGTGAGTTAGACGTGACTGCTGTAATTGTTGGTGTTGGAGTGTGAAGAAACATTTCGAAGTCTGGTTCTTTGGCAAATAGGGTTTCCGGGCCGAGGCCCATGGTCACCTCGGGTGTTAGAAGCATTGTTAAGGCAAGAAGTCCAATCCAGAGGAAGGTTGGTCGTAGGGTTGGTTCAGTGGAAGGCGTGGGTGTTGACGGGGTTTGTCGAAATGGGTTGAGGTATATTGGGGTAAGCTGAATGAGCGGCACGGTCACACGTGGGGTTAGATCTTCAGAAACTTGTCAACGAATGCCAGAGTTTTTTCCCATGCTTGCTTGGCTGATTCTTCATGGTACATATCCGCTTGTAATTCATTAAAGAAGCTGTGGGTGGTTCCTGGATAGGAGGCCAGTTCAAAACTCTTTCCGGCTTCTTCAGCCGCCTGTTTCAGTCTCTCAATTTCTTCCTCGGACGTGACGGTGTGGTCTTTTTCAGCGGCATGATAGAGTAGAGGGGAGTACATCTCTTTGATCGGGTCTAACGGGCTTGGAGGCTTAGCGTAGAAGGCGACGGCTGCTCGCAAACGCTTCCGCCGACAGGCAAACTTATTGCCCAAGGTGCCGCCAACCCCAAAACCAATGACGGCGTGAAAGTTGCGTTTGGTTTGCTCAAGGCTATCATTTTCGGCGATGTTAGTGTTGAGCCATTCACAACTGGCATTGATGTCTTGCATGACAGCATCGTGATCGATGCGTTCAACTAACGCATCGACCACCTCAGCATTGGCGGTAATCATGCCCCCCTGCCGCCCATACATATTTGGGGACTAAGACGACATAGCCCTCACAGGCTAAACAGGAGGCCACATCCTTGATTTGCCCATTCAGGCCCCAACGTTCGTGGAGCAGGTACAATTGAAGGATATTTGATCTTTTGCTGTGCAACCGGTCCTAAAGGTCAAAATTGCACACCTTGGACTTGATGCTCCTTCGGGATCCGCGTTTGGGCATATGGATCAACCATTTTGTCCTTATGAGTGTCAAAAATCCCCTTACTCGAGAAGCGAACCGAGCTACAACCAATTTGGTCAGGGGTAAAGGGTGTCACGCGTTCTGACATGAGGTTTTTCTATTTTTGTTATGAATTGGTCACTAAAGATATCAGCTGTTGGGGCCGAAAAGTACTATATCGACCGTGTCAAAGTCTTGTCAACGGAGCCCTGATGTCATGAAGTTGGGAAAACAATATAATATAATGACTCAAAAAATGAAGCCACATCTGGCTCAGCGCCGAGCCTTTCAATGGTCTACGTTCACTCAAAGTAAGGATGGCCCTATGCGTAATTCATGGTTGAAAACGACGATGTCCGTAATAGTGACCTTCGCTGTGTTGACCACCGGTTGGGGTTGTTCGCAAATGTCAGCGGAGGAGAAAAAAGCCGAACACGAAAAGCGTGGACAAACCTATTTTGCTGAGGAGAAGTATCGGGAAGCGATGATCGAATACAGAAATGTTGTGCAAATCGATCCGAAGGATGCTGATGCCCATTATCAATTGGCACTCATTCATATGAAACTCGGCGGTATGAACGATATACAGCAGGCATTTGGAGAATTGGCGAAGACTGTGGATTTAGATCCGTCGATCCAAGAGGCGCAATTAAAATTAAGCGAATTTTACTTGCTGGCTCGACAACCCAAAAAAGCACGCAAGCATGCGGACCTTGTTCTAGCATCAGCGCCACAAGATCCCAAAGGGCATTTGTTGCGGGGACGCAGTCTCATCATCGAGAAAGAATTTGACCAGGGTGTTGAAGAATTTCAACAGGCGATTCAACTCGATCCGGAAAACGTCAATACCTATATCGATTTAGCCAAAGCCTATATTGGCATGAAGAAGTCGGATGAAGCGTTTGCAGCTTTGAAACAAGGGTTAGCCAAACAACCCAATTCCATAGAATTGGTTTTGGCCTTGGGGGATATCTATCTCGTGACAGGGAAAGCCGACGAGGCCGAGGCGCAATATCAGAAAGCCTTAGAGCTTGATCCAGAGCGTGAAGCCTTATTCATTAAACTCTCGCGGTTTTATCAAATAACGCGAAAATGGGAACAAGCAGAAAATTCCTTACAGCAATTGGTCGAGAAGCACCCAAAAAGCGAGGTGGCACAGGTTCAATTGGGGGATTTCTATGTGTATATTGGACAGCCGGATAAGGCCATTGTCCATTATCAAAAGGCCTTTGATCTAAAACCGGATTTTGCAGTCGCTCAAGAGAAAATCATTACACACTATCTTGATAGTGGAAAACTTGAGAAGGCGGAACCTCTTATCCAGAATATTCTCGATGCGGATAAGAAAAGCATATTGGGTCGAGTGACAAAGGCTCGTGTGCAAGTCATGAAGGGGAAGGTGGACGAGGCAATCGCGGATTTACAACGTGTGCTAAAGGAAGAGCCCAGATTGGCCATTGCGCATCATTATCTGGGTATCGCATTTGCCGCCAACAACGATGGGGCGCAAGCGGTTCGTGAACTCAGCGAAGCGGTGAAACTTGCCCCGAATATGATTTCCGCTCGGAATGCCTTAGCAGGAATCCGTTTGGCAGAGGGGTCGTATGACTTAGCCATTGAAGAAGCCCAAGCTGCGTTTCGACTCAATCCCCGAAATCTCCCTTCGGTGCGTGTGCTCGCCGAGGCGTTTTTTCGAAAGGGTGAGGTCGCGAAGGCTAAACGGGTGTACCAAGCCATTGTGGATAAAATTCCCGGAGACGCCTCAAGCCATTATCGTTTAGGTTTGATTGCTGGAAGGGACAAAGATTTGGATGGTGCAGTTGAGCATTTTGAAAAAGCTGTCGAAGGCAATCCGAATTTTGTTCAGGCTGTCTCGCAAATCGCGGCGGCATACCTCACACAGGGAAAAGCCAAGGAGGCTCGTGAACGTGTCATGCAACAAATCCAAGCGGTTCCTGACAATCCATTATTCCACAACCTACTGGGTGGCTTATGGATGCAGGCAAACCAAATGGATGAGGCGGAGAGGGCCTTTAGGAAGGCCATTAGCATAAATGACACCGTCCAAATTTCGTATATGAACTTGGCTGAATTGTATCGACGAACCGATCGTATCGATGATGCGGTCAAGGAATATGAAATGGCGTTGGCGAAAAATCCGAAACTCATTTCGGCTCATATGATGTTGGGGAAGATTGCCGAACAACGTGATGATCTTCCAGGTGCCAAGCAGCATTATGAAGAGACTCTCAAACTGAACGACTCCTTTGCGCCAGCCGCGAATAATCTTGCCTGGATTTTGGCGGAAGAAGGCGAGAAGTTAGACGAAGCCTTGTCGTATGCCCAAACTGCCCGTGCGCAGAGCCCGGATGATCCGAATATCGCCGATACCTTGGGATGGATTTATTACAAGAAAAATGCCTATTTAAAAGCTGCATCACTCTTGCGTGAAGCTGCGGATAAATTGCAAGACAATCCAGTGATTTATTATCACTTGGGGATGACGCAACTGAAGAAAGGGGATCCAATCGAGGCGAAAAAAGCTCTCAACACAGCCCTGAAGTTAAGCGATCGATTCCCTGGGGTGGAGGAAGCGAAGAAAGCATTGGAAGAGTTGTAACACAAAAACAGTATTGTTGAGATTAAGAAGGGCTTCGTGGATAACGCGAGGCCTTTTTTTTTCGGGTCTTCCCCTGATCGAGTGGTCGATTCTCTCGACGAGCTCCTTCCGGGTAGAGGTCTAGGCCCCCGAAATGGAAGTAGAGGGCT
>CAYMQW010000212.1:0-4865 GCA_964392595.1 uncultured Nitrospiraceae bacterium | reverse complement strand
CCACGACCACAGCGTCCCACATAAATTCGCTCAGCGTGAGGCGGGGCATAGTCCAAGAGCACAGGATTGGCTAAATGATCATAGAGCACGACGTCCGCCTGTTCCAGGCAGGTTTTTCCACGAATGGTGAGTAAGCCCGGATCGCCAGGCCCTGCCCCTACTAAATAGACTTTTCCCTTTGGCATTCAATTCCTCACTTACACATGGCCGTAAATTTCGTTTAAAATTTTATCACCGCCTGCCTCCAAAATTCGCTCCGCTAAGGCAACACCCAAGGACTCAGCCTCCTCAACGGACCCATGAATCACATCGCGAATGATCCGTTGACCATCGACACTGGCGACGAGTCCATGAAGTGTCAACGTCGACCCTTCCAGGGTCGCATGGCCAGCAATGGGGAGCTGACATCCACCTTCCAATCGAGCTAAAAAGGCTCGCTCCGCAGCCACGGTTGAACGCGACATGGAGTCATTGAGAGGCTCCAACAAGTCCTGAATCAACCTATCGTCGACCCGCCCTTCTATCCCCAAGGCTCCTTGCCCTACAGCCGGAAGACTGATATCCGTGGAAAGACATTCCGTGATTTGCTCAGTCCATCCCAACCGTTTTAACCCTGAGGCCGCGAGCACGATGGCATCAAATTGCCCTTCTCGAAGTTTTCGCACTCGGGTGTCCAGATTGCCCCGCAACATCTGGATGGATAAGTCTGGTCGTTGAGCAAGAAATTGGGCTTGCCGTCGAAGACTGCTCGTTCCAACAATTGCTGACGGTAGGAGCTCGTGAAACGATCGACCATCACGACTCAACAAGGCATCACGAGGATCTTCACGTTGGGGCACACAGTGGATGGCCAACCCGTCAGGCAAAACAGACGGCACATCCTTCATGCTATGAACGGCCAGGTCAATGTCTTTCCTCAGTAAGGCTTCTTCGATCTCTTTAACAAATAAGGCTTTTCCGCCAATCTTGGCCAACGGGACATCCAGGATCTTATCACCGCTGGTTTGAATTCGTTCCAGTCGAATCAAAAGATGGGGCGCAATCTCTTGAAGACGGGCCTGCACCCATTCGGCTTGCCATATGGCCAGTTGACTGGCCCGTGTCCCAATCACCAACGATGTCCGAGATCCGTTTTCTGAACTCACCTCTTCTCCTCATGAAGAACCTCATTGACCATTTCACCGCCCATCCTCGATGACCTATCCCGTGGCTTTTTGAGAGAGTTTGGGCTCATCGACCTGCTGCATATTCTCCTGGTCACTTGCCGATTTCACATTGGACCTTTCAGACGCCACATCAGATGGACTCAGTTGATCGTCCTCTTCCAATGCTTCTTCGCCAGAATCAAGATTATAAAAACGGCGGGCCGCATCAATATAGATCGGGCCGTTGGATGATTGCGCCGCGGACTTCAGCGTCACTAACGACCCATGAATCAATTTATTCACGATGCCCGAGGCTAACCCTTCAATCGTTTCACGATCTTGTTCTGACAAGGTATTCAACCGACCTAGGGCTTTATCGAGTTCCGTCTGTTTTATCTCTTCTGCCCGCTTTCGTAAGGCCACGATAGTGGGAGTCGCGACAAGGGTTTGTAGCCACTTTTGGATAACGGCGACTTCTTCTTTCGCAATGGCCTCGGCTTTGACGGACTCAGCTTGCCGTTCTTCCCGATTGTGCTCCACGTGCATTTCCAGATCATCAATATCGAACAGAAAAGCATTATCCACTTCACGAACAGCCGGATCGATGTTTCTCGGAACGGACACATCAATGAGAAACATGGGTCGATTCATCCGCTTACGTACTGCTCGTTGCACATCTTCCGCACTGATTAAATAATGAGACGCTCCCGTGGAACAGATCACGATGTCAGCCTTGGCCATTTCGCTCCGAAACTCTTCAAAAGGAACTGGCGAGCCTTGAAATCGATCGGCCATGGTTCGCGCCCGTTCCGGATCCCGTGTGGTGAGCAGAACGTGATGGACACCATGATTCATCAAATGCTTGGCCGCCAGCTTCGCCATTTCACCAGCTCCAACAAGCATCACGGTCCGAGCCGATAAATTCCCAAACACCTTCTTGGCTAATTCGACGGCGGCATAGCTGACCGATACAGCATTTTCAGCAATGCGCGTTTCATTCCGCACGCGTTTGGCAACGGAAATGGCTTTTTTCACAAGTTTATTGAGGATCACACCGCTGGTATTGTGGGTTAACGCCGACCGAAACGCATCTTTGACTTGCCCCAAAATTTGCGGCTCCCCCACGATCATGGAGTCCAAACTTGCCGTCACACGAAACAGATGGGCAATTGTCCGATCCCCGGAATGCCAGTACAAATGAGGCAGCAGTTGTTCAGCGGAAAGCGAAAGGTGCGAATCCACGAGGAAATTCTGAATCGCCGAAAACCCAGATTCAACTTGATCGACAACCGCATACACTTCGACGCGATTGCACGTTTGAAGCAACATCCCCTCCCTCACACCCGAATAGGTCATGAGTCTCTTTAACGCTTCACCCATTCGGCTATCAGGCACGGCCAATAATTCCCGGAGTTCTATGGGCGCCATTTTGTGGGATAGTCCGACCGTAATGATATGCATCAGCTGACCGAGGCCCCGCTGCTTTTCAGAATGACGCCGAGAAATGTGAGGAGCACACCGGCAAAGCCGACAATGGTTAAATAGGCCGCTTTCTTTGCTCTCCATCCAACAGTCACACGTCCCATCAACACGAATAAATAAAACACCCATGTGACTAACGCCCAGGTTTGCTCAGGGTTCCAGTTCAAATAGGTACCAAACGTAATCTGAGCGGAGATCGCACCCGTCAAAATGCCAAGTGTTAAAAATGGAAAACCGAGTAAAATGGACCGCTGGTTGAGCCGATCCAAAAAGTCCAGGGGAGGCAGTTTAAAATACAACACATTATATTGTTTGGACTTGAGCAATCGTTCCTGCATCAAATACATGAGCCCCGCGACAAAAGCCACCGCAAACCCCACCGTTCCCAACATGCTCAGCGTGACATGGACCCATACGGCCTGAAACATGGGATGCAGGACCGGAGCTTCAGTAGGAAGAATCGCAGTAGACACTAACGAGAGAAATGCCAAGGGAAGGATAAACGACCCAAGGACATACAGATGCTGTCGAATTGCCACGACCAGAAACACCAACACAAGAGACCAGGAGAAAAAAGACATGGCCTTGTGGAAGGTCACCCATTTCAAATCATCTCCCGACAACAGTTGAAACGCTAATGCAATCGTATGCGTGAAAAACCCGAGCCCCGCCAAACCTAGGGCGATTTTGGTAAGAGCCTCGGAACGTCGATCCAAGCACACCAAAAACATGACCGTCCCGAGAAAATACAAGCCCAAAGTCAATTGGGAAAATACAACCGTCATGATCGCGAATACCCCTAAAAAAGTGCTAAAAACCCAAGTTGGAAGTATAGATAGGCCTTATAAAGAGGTCAAGGAAATGACAATTATGCGAAAAAAGAACGGTCGAGAAAAAGTAGTAGCCGAGCCGGAGATAAAATCGTTTTTTCAATTATGATGTAGGCTATGATTCCGCAATCAAGTAACATTGTCAGTGTTCGACGATACCACCCATCGGGTGGTATCGATTAAAAAGGAGGTGATAACAAGCGCCAAAGAACTCTCTTGTTAACCACAAAATTGGGCATGACCATTCGATTGAGAATCTAACCACCTGAACCTGCAGTGGCTCCACCACAGACATTAATAGCTTGACCTGAAATGGCTGCGGCCATGGGCGAACAAAGAAACAGGACCGTGGAGGCAATCTCATCCACCTTAGCCATACGTTTGATTGGCACAGCCGCGATGGCTTGGGTTCGAAAATCCTCTGCCGACATACCCAAGACCGCTGCGGTTTCTTCAATTCCTTGACGAGCCATGGCAGTATCCACCCAGGTCGGGCACACCGCATTGACCGTAATCCCTCGATGAGCCACTTCAAGGGCGATGGCTTTGGTAAATCCAATGATGCCATGTTTGGCCGTGCAATACGCCGCATAGCCTGGCACACCGAATCGCCCAAGGACCGATGAGAGATTGATGATTCGTCCATAGCCAGGACTTTTCATATGTGGCAACACAATCTTCGAACAAAGGTAAGATCCCGTGAGATTGACCTGAATAATGCTGGACCATCGAGAATCATCAGGATCGTCGACAGGAGTCCTCCCAGACATCCCAGCATTGTTCACAAGAATATCGATCTGCCCCCATTCTGCGACGATGGCTGAAACCACGTGTTCCAGATCCTGACGATTGGTCACATCCGCCGTCATACCCATAGCGGAAGCTCCTGAAGCTTTGAGTTCTCCAACCGTTTCTTCCAGAGGTTCAGCCCGCCGCCCACAAATACCGACGCGAACTCCCTGCCCGGCTAAGGCTTTCGCGATCCCACGTCCAATTCCAACTCCCCCTCCTGTTATCAAAGCCACTCGATCCTTGAGCATCATTTGGTCTTCCCTTCTGCGTTTCGCTATTTTTTGATATGTAGTGTCTGAGAAAAAACGCCGTTTTTTTTCCCGGGCATGGTCCGGGATATTTTTCCAACACCTCTCTTCGGCATCCTCATCTCCTGCTCACGAACGGTTTTTCTCGTCCATGCTTCGTGCTCTGTCCTGGATGGACGCCCTCCCCATGACGTCGCCGTTGATTCGGAGAGAAAGCTCCCTCGGTTGCAGGATTTCTTTCGGCAGCTTGCCGTGCGAGGCGGCTTGCTTGAGGTGCGGCTGATGGCGTCGGTCGTGTGCCAGCAGCCGATGACCGATCTTGTGGAGATTGTACGCCAAGATCCCAAACCCGACGTACCGTTGAAACC
>CAYMQW010000211.1:0-4871 GCA_964392595.1 uncultured Nitrospiraceae bacterium | reverse complement strand
ACCCGTTCGGATACGAGCGAACATGCCTTGGACACTATCGCGCCAAGATTTGGGTCGGATTTGGACGGAACGATTGAGAAAAACTTGAGTCATCGCACAGCTGTCTTGAGGGTCTTTCGATTGAGGCCCATTCAAAGATGGCCTGAAGATTGGATGTGAGATGGCCAAGGTATTTTCTCTCAGGTTCTTAAGCTTTACTGATTTCATCTTTTAAACTTTCGATCGTCGTCCGCAACCCAGTGTCATCAGTAAGAGCTTTCTCAATTTGCCGACAGGCGTGGATGATCGTCGTATGATCCTTTCCCCCAAACTCACGGCCTATTTCCGGAAATGACGATGCTGTAAGTTCACGGGAAAGAAACATGGCGATCTGCCTAGGATAGACAAGGGTTTTGGTACGCCGTTTGGATTTTAATTCTGAAACTTTTAGATTAAATCTGTTGGCAACAACTTCTTGCACATCTTCGAGCGTGATAAACTTTCTTTTACTCCCCAATAGATCACGAAGAATGGTTTTGGCCATTTCGACCGTAATAATTTTTCCTGTGAGAGTCGCATACGCCCCCAACCGAATAAGGGCTCCTTCTAACTCACGAATATTACTTTTAAGGTTTTCAGCCACCAGTTGAATGACATCGTCCCCAATGGCAATACCTTCATCTTCTGACTTCTTTCTAAGAATGGCGATACGCGTTTCTACATCTGGCGGCTGAAGGTCGGCAATAAGGCCCCACTCAAACCGCGAACGAAGACGTTCTTCCATGGAGGGCATTTCTTTGGGAAACCGATCACTCGATAATACAATCTGTTTTCTGGCTTCATATAGAGTATTAAACGTGTGGAAAAATTCTTCTTGGGTTCGCTCCTTGCCCGCTAGAAATTGGATATCGTCGATCAACAGCATATCGACATTTCGGTATCGTCGTCTCAGGTCGATCATTTTATCGTATCGAATGGAGTTAATGACTTCGTTTGTGAATTGTTCCGTGGTGACATAGGCAATACGAAGGTCAGTCTTTTCCATCACAAAATTACCTATTGAGTTGAGGAGATGTGTTTTACCTAGGCCTACGCCGCCATAAATAAAGAAAGGGTTATACGCCCTTGCTGGCGCTTCCGCGACCGCCAGACTCGCAGCATGGGCAAATTGATTACTTGCTCCCACAACAAAGTTGTCAAATGTATATTTTGGATTGGGAAGTTGTCGCCTAGGTGGCCTCCCTTGAACTGTAGGTTGATACGCTAAAGCAGGAGGTTTGGTATTCTTGAGATTGTTTTCCTTACCCACAACAAACAGGACTTTTACTTCTCCTTCACCCTCTTTTCCCTGGGCAGAGTGAATAGCTTCCCCAATCAGACTACGATAGTTCCTTCCTAACCACTCTCCAAAAAACTTATTGGGAACGATAATGGTCGCAGTTGATCCATTAATTTCACCCAAACACGTTTGGTGAAACCATGTTTCGATAACATCTTTCCCCATCCGTGCCTCAATAAAGCCTAAAGCACGGTCCCATATCTTTGATCCTTCCACTACAGATCTACTCCATCGAAATTATTCACAGGTTTATACACAGATGTGGATAAGTTATACACGTATAGCCTTTTTCCAATAATTATTCCAGACATTAATTTTTTAGACCCAAGGTATCCAATCATCTATCAACATCTATTCTTCAGACTATACACGGTTCTATGCCCAAGATCATGAACATAAATAACCAATATTCGTATGGAAATACGCGTTTTTCCCATAATTCACACACCCTATGACTACTCCTATGACTACGGTTCTTCTTTTAAAAAGGAAAATTAAAGATATTAGTTTTTGTATTTTATATGGATATCACAGTATCAGCATGTAAAATCATTTCCAACATATCAGAATATTGAATTTTAGAATATGAAACAGTCATTTCTTGATTTAAAACATCATTTTCTAAAGCACAACAAGAAAATGGTACGTTAAGCTGAGCCCTTATACCTTGTTGAATCAATATTGCCGAAACAGTAGTTTCTGGAGAAACTGGGAAGGATAACAGCTGATCAAGATCATTGTCCGGTTGTTTGGAAATAAGATAGAGAATATTTTTCATGGTAATCTACTCTATCCTAAAACCAGAACACGATGGGCTTCGAACAGGCGTGAATGTATTTCCTGGAGTGAGGCTTCCTGTACGGAATATCCAGTATCTATTGAAAATTCTTTCGAGCTGCCTTCAGGGATAACCAAAGGAATTTCTAGCTCTTGAATTGCAGGAATGTATTTTTCAAGAATTTCGGCGTCTTGTACATCCAAGGGATCATCCGTCAAAAGCATTCTGGCTTTTCCAAGCAGAACAATTGTCAGTGGATTCGTTCCTGTAGAAAGACCTAACGCAATTCTTAAGCCCTCAACTGGCCTACCAGTGGTCATGGGATCTTCGCGGAGTAACACGACTATTTTTTTAGACATGGTATTTAAAGAATAGGAAAGGATTACAACCGTTTTAAAAGCCTATATTTGAACATGATTAAACTTCATTACCTATTGAAAAACAAAGAGAAAATCATATTCCTTGAAGAAAAAAAAGTCAATAAAATGATTAGGGAACAGATGGGCTTAAAAGGCGATCTTTTAACCTAGAAGAGGCTTGGGATAATGGAATAGTCTCTTGTTGTTTTGTCAACATGTTTCTAAGAATCACTTGATCTTGTGAGACCTCATCGTCACCAAGAATAACCACGTACGGAGCCGATAGTCTGTCAGCGGAACGAAGATGGGCCTTAAGCGATGAGGCATTATGGTCCGTGTCAGCGATCATGCCATGTGAACGGAGAGAGTCAAGGAGTGCAAAGCCAGCCTGAGATCCTTGCTGACCAAATCCCGCGACAAAAATCCATGGTTTAGGATCTGGAATAATTGATTCTGGTAAAGCAAGTAAGACCCGTTCTAGGCCAACAGCAAATCCCACCGCAGGGGTGGCTTTTCCGCCAAGTGCTTGAAAAAGTCCATCATATCGTCCACCTGCTCCAATGGCGTTTTGTGCCCCTAACGAGGAGCAAGAGACTTCAAAAGTGGTCATGGAGTAATAGTCTAATCCTCGTACAAGGCGGGAATTAAGGGTGTAGGGAATGGAGAGGGTGTCCAAACCAGCCAGTACTTGGTCAAAATGATCTTTGGAAGATGGACCTAAAAAATCTATAAGTTTTGGGGCCTCTTCAGTTGCTGTTCGACATTGAGGAACCTTGCAATCAAGGACCCGTAGGGGATTGGAATCAATCCGACGACGGCAATTACCACAGAATTCATCTAATTTAGCCTTTAAAAATAATACAAGGTTTTCTTTATATCCCTGACGATCGGATGGTTCTCCTAGTGAATTTATTTCCAGTGTAAGTCCTGGTAATTGCAAGGAAGAAAAAAACCGCCAAAGAAGTGATATGACTTCGTTATCTGCTTGTGGGCTTGTAGTCCCAATCATTTCAACACCAAACTGATGAAATTGACGAAAACGACCAGCCTGGGGGCGTTCGTGTCTGAACATAGGCCCGATGTAATAGAGCTTTTTACAGGTGGGATCATTGGCAAATCCATGTTCTATAAAGGCCCGAACCACCCCAGCTGTTCCCTCAGGTCTCAGGGTGAGCAGGCTTCCATCACGGTCAGGAAAGGTATACATTTCCTTTTCTACAATGTCCGTGGCCCCCCCGATACTCCGGACGTACAGTTCGGTCTGCTCGAATATAGGAATGCGAATTTCTTTAAATCCGTACGATTGAGCAAGGCGGTGGGCTGCTCCTTCCGCCACAGACCATTTCGGAATGTGACTGGGTGGAATATCCTTAACGCCTTTAATGGCGCGAATTATGGCCATAGTCCTAAGTATCAGGTTAGAATGAGGGTTTTTGGAAAGAAGAAAGACTAATCGCTTGACTATAAAAGGGGGAAGTGGGATCAGTCAACGAAAGAGAACGTGTTTACGAATTCATTGTTCCACCCTTCAATAAAGCTGTGGCAATTAATTGAGTCATTTGACACCTAAGAGATATGGAATCTACAATAAATCCTTTAGTGTTTTTCCACCAAGAGGTTTACTACTATGTCGATGACATTCAGACAACCGTCGAATCTTAAGAGGAAGCGCGACCATGGATTCCGGAAACGAATGAGTACGAAAAATGGCAGGAAGGTTTTGGCCCGCCGCCGCCGCAAAGGCCGTACCCGTCTTACAGTCTCTGATGAGTGAAACGCACACACTTTATTTCGACCTATTTCTCAAGAAAAAACAAGATTATGACCGTGTGAAGCGAGAGGGGAGGAGATGCCAAACCTCTTTGTTCAACGTCATGTTTTGTTCATCACCGTCCTATGATACTCGAGTCGGCATTGTTGTGGGAAGACGATTTGGGAAGGCTGTGGTCAGGAATCGTGGGAAACGAATTTTTCGAGAATTGGTACGTAAAACACACAGCCTACTGGTAAAAGGCTACGATATCATCGTGTTTCCGAAGCGGCCTATCCTGACATATAATCATCAGGCACTGTGTAATTCCTGGGTTCAGGTACTGGCTCAGGAGGGGTTGCTATCGTCAACTGATCATATACCATGCGTCAAATAGTGTTGTGGATGATTACGGTGTACCAGCGAGTGATATCGCCATGGCTCGGTCCCGTTTGTCGATTTGCACCATCGTGTTCTTGGTATACCCGTGAAGCGATAGAAAGATATGGAGTTATACGAGGTACGTATTTAGGGATATTTCGGCTTTGCAAATGCCATCCATTCCATCCCGGTGGAATCGACCCTGTTCCCTAAAGGGAATGTTGAAAAAAGGCGTCAGCGGCGTTCTCGGCCCTTTGTCGTGCTCACGTACTATGAGTACGCTCC
>CAYMQW010000210.1:0-4887 GCA_964392595.1 uncultured Nitrospiraceae bacterium | reverse complement strand
GATGTCCCATGCCGCCCAGGCCAATGCGATCATAGATCTCATACAGTTTCGGCGTTCCATGACTGGTCGTGACGAGAACAATTCCGTCTACATAGGACACGGCGATAAGTGGACTGCCTTGACGAAATTGGTCATCGAGATATTGGCGTCGATTCCCAACCGCTTCGATCCAGCGATACGGTTCTTCATACATATTGGGCAACCTTTGAAGTGAACAGAATTTTCAGATGTTCGGCTGGAATGGTTTCTACACCTTTTTCCGTGATGCGTTTGATGATGGGATACAGGTTGGCTTCGTAATTGACGCCGCCAGTGGCCGAGTCGAATTCAGCAGCGCTGGTAAGTAATCGCAGAATAATGATGGTGGCTTCTTCTTCATCAAGACTGGCCAAGGGTTGCCCACTCCATCGGTTGATGTAATGAAGGATGCCACGAATGGTGGGGGACCCGGATCCGGACATCGCATGGTCCACGCCTTCGAATTCTGCACCAAGGATATCGTGAAAATAAATCTTTCCGCATCCTTGTTGGAGGTCGTATCCTGCAAACACTGGGACGACCGCGCCGGTTCCCGCCAAAGCCGCTGGAGCATTTTCTTTGAGCAGTTTGGACAAGGCACGCAATTTTCCTTCAAAGCTGAGATCTTGCAGTTGACTTCGGCGAAAATATTTGAAGGAATGTTCAAGGACTCTCGCCATTTCAAACGCCGTGGCGGGAACCCCGGCAATGGCCATGACGCAATACCGGTCAATCTCTAACACTTTATCCGTCCGGTCGTACATGACCATATTCCCAGCAGTCGCCCGACGGTCACCTGCGACGAGGACGCCATCGCGATACTTCAACGCCAGGACGGTGGTTCCCTGTGTGATGGTAGGCTGAGCCGTATGACCAGGTTCCCCAATATTCGGCGCGGGGACGTTAAATTGATAGCCGCGTTCTTTGAGGAGTTGAAAAAAATCGCCTTGAAAACCCATGGTGGTTATTCCCCTGTCCGTTGTCGGTAACGTTCGGCCTGTTTGGGATCGACTTTTCGCATGCGCTTGAGTAGGTTGTCACGGCTCGGAGAGCCTGTTTCAGGTTGCCGAGGGCCAGCCTCATCTTCTTTAGGGCCGGGAGGTCTTGGCCCTGGATCAAGTGGGCGTTCTCGTCGTTCAAAACTGACCGGAAGCTGAATCCCTAACGGCTCCATTATATGATGGGTATGTTCTGGATACATGGTGAACCCTCCCTTGCTGCTCATATCGAACATATTATGACATTGAAACCACATCCGCGAGATGTTTGGCATTGTCGATTTTCTGCCAAAGTCGCGTGATGTGGGCAGGATCAAAGAGGTCAGACATATCTAATTGTTGCGGTTGAGTCAAACTTTTGAGGTGAATGCGCTCCCATTGGACCGATTGAATTTCATGCCGGAATTTCTTGACGCATAACCCGCGAATGCTGGCTCTGGTGGTTGTGGGGCCTTGCTGAATAGCTGTTCGGATTTCATCTTCGGTGCAAAACCGGTGAGTTTTTCCTTCTTGTTCAAGCCCTAAATACAGCCCTCGCTCGGTGTTGACATTATGATACTCCAGGTCAAGGCTAGCCAACCACGGATCAGTCCACTCCAACCGTTCCTCCTGGGCAAACGATTCCAGCAACCATTGCTTGGTGATCCAGTCTATGCGTCCGACTAATTCGGCACGATTGTGTTCCAGTTGGGCGAGGGTCGTGTCCCAATTCGTGAGAATCCAATCAGTGTCCTCATCGACTCCTGCGAATGCGCGATTGGCTGCGGCAAGATACGCCTTCTGGATTTCCAATCCCGTGATCGTTTTGCCTGACTTCAAGGGAATAGAAACTTTCAAGTCTGGATCGCGTGAAATCGTTTTAATACCTGCAACGGGATCCGCTAAATCAAATTGAGGCACAGCGCCTTTGGCAATAAGGTCGAGCACGAGTTGTGTTGTGCCCACTTTAAGTGCTGTGGCGAATTCACACATATTGGCATCGCCGACGATCAGATGAAGCCGGCGATACTTGTATCGATTGGCATGCGGTTCATCGCGCGTATTGAGGATGGGCCGGTTGTGCATGGTGTCCACACTCAACTCGGTTTCCATGAAGTCCGCACGTTGAGAGAGTTGAAACATGCCTGGCTGATACGATTTTTCCTGCGCTTCGATACCGAGTTTTCCAGCACCAGAAAATAGTTGACGTGTGATGAGGAAGGGGATGAGGCCGCCGGTTAATTGATCAAAAGGAAGCGTTCTCGAAATCAAATAATTGTCATGGCATCCGTAACTGTGTCCATGCAAATCCGTATTGTTTTTATAGAGTTGAACCGCTGGTGATCCGAGTGTGGCGTTTCGGGCATTCGCGGCATGTTGAATGATTCGTTCGCCGGCACGATCATGCGCAATGAGTTCATGCAATGTGGAACATTCGGGCGTGGAATATTCCGGGTGTGTATGATCATTATAAAACCGCGCACCGTTTGGTAGCACAAGGTCGCTTTTCATTTCATAAAACGAAAAGGGCCGGTTTGTATCAAGGGTCGCAAATTGTTCTTCTTCAACATCCTGTTGGAGGCCTTTGACTCGGAAGCCGCGTTGATCTTCGTGCGGGTCCTCACCTTGATAATCCCAGGTCTGTTCAAATTTGTCGGATAAATAGGCACGGACCAGTTCCATGGATTCGACAACGGGATCGGACTGTTCTTGATCTTCCCGGATAATACCGTACTCAGTTTCAATGCCAAACAGTCTCATGATAGTTGGAGGAGATGCTTCGCGATTAAATAATCGTGTGAGTGAGTCGTTCTTCGGTCCTTCGGCCTTTTCGGAATGACGAGACACCCACGACTTGATCTGGATGATGATCAAGCAGTTTCAACCATTCTTCGGCTGAATCATCAGGAGGAAGAATTTCACCTTCCCGAAACTCGTCGCTAATGGAGTGGATGACATCCTCTAAGGTCAGGCCATGAGCATCATCATTGATGGTACGTTCAATGGCTCGTTCTTTGGCTCTTTGAGCGAGTGATGCCAAAATAGCTCCACTGAGTAGATCGCTTCGGTAGAGTGTTTCGTTCTTGCCATTTCGCAATCGAATGTTGAGAACACGGTTGTCATCGGATTTTTTAAACAAGGAGTCGATGGTTTCCTTGATGAGGGCGTTGCACGCGATTTCCCCATCGTTGCCATGTGCGGCCAAAAGATCCTCAGAAAATGGCAACCCAGGTGTCAAGTAAATCCGAAGAATATCCTGAGCCTCCTCTCGGTTTGGCCGTTCGACTTTAATCTTTCGATCGATACGTCCCGGTCGAAGGACGGCAGGGTCAATGAGATCCGGGCGATTGGACGCCACGATGACCACGACATCTTGAAGAGAATCCACACCATCTAGCTCGGCACAAAACATGGGGACGAGCGTATTGGCAATATTGTACGACCGCACGGCTCGCCTGGTGCCTAAAATAGACTCGGCTTCATCAATGAACAAGAAGGGGAGCAGGCCCTCTTTGCGCCGTTCGCGCGCCTGAGTAAAAAGGTCACGAATAATGCGCTCGGATTCGCCCACCCACATGTTCAGGACTTCCGGACCTTTGACATGCAAAAAGGCCCCGCCGGTGATAGGGGGAAGTTGACTTGTAGCGGAATCCTCTGAAGGCGTACCCGCTTGGTGTTGCGACACGAGATTGGCCAGGCTTGCGGCCGTGGCTTTTCCGATCAGCGTTTTTCCACACCCTGGTGGTCCGTATAAAAGAAAACCCTTGGGTTGGGTGAATTGATACGCCTCAAAGGTCTTGGCATGCAGCAGAGGATATTCAATGGCTCGGCGAATAGCCTCAATGGCCTTCTGTTGCCCACCGATTTGTTCCCAAGTGACGTTGGGTGTTTCATCGAGCATATGCTTGGTATTTTGGGTGCTCTCGATTCGTTCGATCCCTAATCGCTGGGTGGGATCGAGTCTGAGCTCATCGCCAGGTTTTAACGAAATGTCTTTGAGAACATGGCTCAGGTCAATAAGTTGTCCGGGTCGCCCGGCTTCGGAATCGAGGCGAACCCGGCCATCTGTGAGCAGTTCCTTAATTTTGACAATTGGCCCGCTCCGATCAAATCCCAACGTGCCAATGAGGGCGTAGGCTTCATTCACTAAGATCTGTGCGCCAATTTCGAGTTCATCGGGATTCAGTTGTGGGTCAATGTTGGCATAGAACTCACTGCCCCCCACGGAAATACGAGCAACGCCCTCAGTAGGTTTATCAAGTAGCGTGCCAATGCGGTTTGCAGGTGCCGTGAGTTTCTCCACGACGGTTTGCAGTTTTTTTATTTCAGCTTCCCGTTGTTGTTGCGACACGCCTTCCTGCAACAGTTGATGACGAATTTTATAGAGCAATTTTTGCTCTGGAGCATCTTCCGGAAGCGTGGCTAAACATTCATCAATGAGAACGAGAGGGTCTGTCTTGGTGGCCTGTTCCCGCCCTGGTGGCGTATTCTCTGGTATGTGCGATGGTATTCGATCACTCATAGTGTCTTACTTCCAGTTTATATTGAACTGTTTCCCTACCTAATAGTCCTTACTATTCTATATTGTACCTATCCATTCCCTTAACGCTACAAGAAATTTCTTGAAAAAGAAGTAGGATTTCTAAAAGGGTACCACCATATGAAATGATAACACAAAAAAATTGGCCGAATGGGAATGTTGAAAAAAGCCGCCAGCGGCGTTCTCGCCATTTTTCCGTGAAATATTCAGCAGACCATGAATGAAACCTGGCTTCACCCATAGGTAGTTGCCTGTTCATTCATCAAATAGTAAATAATGGCACGGATTAAAGGTGAGGAGTCCGATAAATCGGGCAAATACTAGTACGCTTCACCCATGGTATCTATGACC
>CAYMQW010000209.1:0-4892 GCA_964392595.1 uncultured Nitrospiraceae bacterium | reverse complement strand
TTATTGCACCATGCACCCCAATATCTTACACGTCTTTTTTGCGGCCAACTGCCGTTTCTAGGATGCTGGACAGCCAGGTGTGCCAGCACTAAATCAGCCTAGGAGGTTGCCTGCATGAAGATTTTCGGTTTCGGAGGGAGACAACATGAGGTGTGATCCCTCCTTCACCAAGAAACGGCAGTTGGGAGCCCAACTGCCGTTTCTTGGTGAAGGAGGGCTTGAGCAGACTCGTCGCTAGTATCTGGGAACGTAAACTTTTTCCAGGAGGGACAAGCGGCGAGCAACCAGCGACGAGGTCTACCGGTCCGTTGTGGTTGTGGCAGCGTCTTTCATGTGTTGCCGTATGAACATGGCTGCAGCCTGGCTTCGTCGAGTGATTTGGAGTTTTTTAAAGATGGTCGCCAGATAGTTTCTGACGGTCTTATCACTTAGCCCTAAGACGCGCCCGATTTCTTTGTTGGTTTTGCCTTCAGCCACTTGTTCCAATACACGGAATTGTTGGGGGGACAAATCCCATTTTTTGGCCGGGGTTGATGGGTGAGTCTTTTTTTGGACCCAGGTTTTGACTTTTTGAATGACTTCGTGATTAAGAATGGAATGCCCGTCTGCGACCATTTCTATGGCTTGTATCAATCGATCGGGACTCACTTCCTTGAGCAGGTAACCCGAGGCTCCGGCTAAGATAGCGGCTAACATGGACTCCTCGTCTCGGTAGGAGGTCAGAAACAGGACACGGGTGTCGGGACAAGTATCTAGAATATCACGACATGCATCTACGCCGCTTCCGTCCGGGAGCCGGAGATCCATAAGCACGATGTGTGGCCGAAGTTTGATGCCTTCCTGCCGCGCGCCCTCACAGGTTCCGACCTCTGCGACGATAGTGAAGCCTGGGTGCTGGGCCAGAATGGTACGCAGACCGATCCGGACGACTTCATGATCTTCGACTAACAGGATTTCAATCATGGCTTGCCTACTTTCCTTGTGTGTTGATGGGCATGTCAATAATCACTCGGGTACCTTTCTGCGGAGTGGAGCGAATGACAATCGTGCCGTGTACATGTTCAGAGCGGGCTTTCATATTGAGCAGTCCGTGTCCTGAGTGGGCGCTTTCTTGGTGGTTAAATCCGATGCCATTATCACGGACCTCGAATCGAAGATTTCCGTGGCTCCGGGTCAGGCTAATGGAGCCCTTGGAGGCTTGGGCGTGACGCAGGCAATTACTCATGGATTCTCGAGCGATGCTGAGAAGATGCAGACTGTCGCGCTTGGGGAGGAGCTCCGCGGCTTTCGGGTCGATGCGTAATTGGAATGTCGGTCCACCCGGGAGGGTCAGTGATTGGATTAGATTGTTCAGCTCAGTCGTGAAGTCTCTGGATTTCCCTTCATCTTGGGGTAGACCTTCGATAAATCCGCGAATGTCGGCAATGGCATGATTCACCTGCGAGACGGCTTGATCGAGGAATTCATACACTTCCGAAAAATTTTGGTTTTCCAGCGGTTTCCGAATGGCGGCAATAATCAGTCCCAAGGCGTACACGGATTGGAGCACATGATCATGAAGATCCTGGCTAATCCTGGTACGTTCGTCTAAGAGAATGCGTAGGTGTCCTTCGCTGTCTCTGAGCGCCTCTTCCGTCTGTTTGCGGAGGGTCAAGTCACGTGAATTGGCCACCACGGCTTCAACCCGATTGGGTGGATCCTGGGCTCGTAGAGGGGAGTAGGTGACGGCCATGAATCGTGTCTGACCATCGGGAAATTGGAACCATTGTTCAAATGACACGCGTTCTCCGTCAAGGCAACGGTCGAAGTGCGGTTTAATATCGTGCCGGAAGATCTGTTTCCCAAACAGGTCTGAAATATGTTTGCCAATGAGTTCTTGTGCGGGGAGGCCATAAACTTGTTCATAGATAGTATTGACCCGGCGATACCGATAATCCGACCCGACGATTGATACGTGGTCGGGCAAGATATCAAAGACTTGTTGGGTGAGTCCGACCGCTTCTTCGCCACGTTTTTGGTTGGTAATATCTTCACAGACGAGGAGAAGGACGGCTTCCTGTTCCTTGTGTTGGACCAATCGAATCGTTTCCCGGACCCAAATGACAGTTCCATCTTTTCGGACTTTTCGACATTCAAAATATTCGAGGCCGGAAGGACCTTGGAGATACGATTTGAATTGGTGTCGAACCGTTGCTTGATCTTTCTTGTGACACAGGGAAAATACCGATGTTCCTAGGAGTTCGCTTGGAGTATATCCGAGTTGGGATGCGCCAAATTGATTCACCGATCGTATCGTTCCATCTAGGGCCACGGTAAAGTACATCGAAGGATTATCTTCGTAGAGAATCCGATACCGGGTTTCACTGTGTTTAAGGGCCGCACGATCTCGCTCTTGTTCCAACGCGATCCCAGCTAATTTTGTGGACGATTCGATCATCTGCCAATCATCATTACTGGGGGTGCGCGGGTGCGGATAGTACATCGCTATCGTCCCTAACACTTCATTGTCGGAGGAGAAAATAGGGAGGGACCAACAGGCTAGAAGCCCATGTGAAAGGGCTAAGGTTCGTCCCTTATTCCATAACGGATCTGTGGCAATATCCGAGACGACAACTCCTGTTCGGCGATAGGCTGCGGTTCCACACGATCCGGCAGCCGGTCCAATTTTAATAGTGGCGATTTTACTCGTATAGGTGTCAGGGAAGGATGGAGAGGCCAGAAGTTTGAGCGTGGATCCTTCCAATTGGTGAATAGAACATTTCATGTCTGGAGAGAGTGTTTCGATTCCCTCACATAGGCGGGAAAGGGTCTGGTGGAGGGCGGTTCCCCTGGCAATCATTTCTAAAATAGATTTCTGTTGGTCCAATAAGTGTTCGGCGTGCTTTCGGTTGGAAATATCTTCAAGAATGCCACGCCGCTCAATGGGGTTTCCCAGGGAGTCTCGAATAAGACGTACAGTGAGGCTGACCCAGCTACGGGTGCCATCAGGTCGTTCCAGTTCTACTTCTTCCCCCTCGACTTCGAGCCCGTGGTTGATCCATTTGTGGATTCGTTCCGCTTTTTTTCTCCCACGGATCGTTGGTGAGTAGAGATCGAGAAGGGATCGGCCGGGTAACTCATGTTGCGGCAGGCCTGTTAATTCTGCTGTGCAGGTGTTGGCGCTTAAGATTATTCCGTCCATGGTGCTGGTGAAATACGCAACCGGGGCTGAGTCAAACAGGTTTTGAAGTCGTTCGTGACTGGCCTGGAGTTCGTGCTCTTCTTTCCGACGTTGGATGGCGTAGCCAGCGAGAGTCGCTGCGGTTTCAATGGCATGAAGATCGAATGCCGTGGGCCGCCGGAGCTGCCGGAATGAAAGGGCAACGGTCCCAATGGGAGTGTTCTGCTGTGAAACGATCGGAATTGACCAACAGGCTTGAATGCCATGCTTGTCGGCTCGTTCACGGATCTTGTCCCAATTGGGATCGGTTTCGGTGTTCACCATGACAACTAACTTTCTTGTCTGAATCGCGATATCACATGAACCTATTAGATTCCCAGGCTCCGACTTACCAAGATCCGCATAGAGGCTGTTAGGTAGATTAGGAGCGGCTCCTACATACAATCGGCCTGTTGGCTCATCCAGGAGCATGATGGCACAGAGGGATGGGGAGAGGACCCATTCCACCTCCATACAAAGCGTATTGAGAATTTCGGTCAGGTCGTGACCTCGAACGATGTTTTCCAGTACCGACTTCTGAGTCTGTAAAAGGTGCAGAGCCTGTTCCGAGTTCTGGTCTTTAAAAAGCATGCCAAGCCCGTGGTTAGAATTTTCTCGTTTCATCCTGGCAGTTGCATCTAAGCTCATTCAAGTCATCCAAATACATCCCGATTGAGGGAAAAATTCTTAGCACAGATTTTGGTAAAGCTAGGTTTATTTATTTGGACCTTCTCCAAGAAATTTGGCGAAATGATGCAATACTTGGAAAGGGTCAAATAGGGTGTAATGCTCTATTGAATTTTTACGTTTTAAATAAAAGAGGTGCGCCACTTTACAAAAAAAATTCTCACCAGTTGCAAAAACTTCTTGAAAGTTCAAAGTGATTATTTTCCCAAGCCTACCGTCTTTGATGAGTCTCTGCCAGATGTATTATATACACATTGGTTGGGCCAAATATCCCTATTTCGTGTGCCGTGAACTCTTGGCTCGGACATCGTGGATGGAGTCGTATTGACCACTTTCAGCTGTTGTTGATTGCGAACAACCATTACGGGGGGCTTTGATGGTGTGTGTGATTGATTGAAGGAAGTGGCTTGCACTTGGTGAATAACCACGGACTTCTGGTGCCCAATTGGAATTGCTCAAGGAGCCGTCACGCGGTGTCTGTGGATAGTCTTCCCCGAAGCGGGTTTCGGGGTCGGTGAAGAGGCTAAAGGCTTTCGAGATTGGTAAAACGTGACGGTTCCGATTATGTGTCCGCCATTCATGAATTGTGTTTAGTTGTAAGATCATGTTGTGGAGCTTAGCGTGGCCATGGACACGAGAAAAGCTATCAATCATCAATTTCACGTTCATGGGAAAGGCCTTTTTTGAAAATTTTGGTGATCACTACACTAAGTCGTGATCGAGTTTTTATTTTGCTACCCAGGTGGTGTGTCAACGGGCGGACTTATAGTGTTTTAAACAAGCTGCTTCCCAGATAATGCATCACCCAAATGGGTGCTGTCACAATCTCAAACATGATGCTACCCGATGGGGAAATACCTGAAAAGAGGGGTGTTCGCGTGACCAAAGGTGGAGCCTACAACAGAGACTAGTGTAGCGTCCTAAATAAACAGTATATTACATGTTGTATTGCTTGTTATACTGCGGCTGTCCTTGAACAGGAGGAGTCTGCCGTTATGAGAGTCGC
>CAYMQW010000208.1:0-4900 GCA_964392595.1 uncultured Nitrospiraceae bacterium | reverse complement strand
AAGGTGACGGAAATGGTGCAGCAGCTCGCTGGGTCGATTGATGAGCAGACCGAAGCCACGGAACAAATTGCCGGAGGTATTCAATCGGTTGCGGGCCTCAGCCAGCAAAATGAGAATAGTGTGGAACAAGTAGTGGGCGCGACGACTGATTTGTCGAATTTAGCCTCACAGCTTCAACGTAACTTGCAACGATTTCGGTTGAATTAGAAAGTCGTCGTTCGTCGTGTGTGATGTGTTGCGCGTGACGAACACCACATGATGAACACGGGGGATAGTGTTCGCGAGAGAAAATTGCGTCTCAGGTGCAGAATCTTATGGTGCTCTCCCTGGTGGGAGTGACAATTGATACCTGTACAGAGGGCACGACTCAGGATAGGTGAGATCGTGCAGCGACAGGAGCTATGGAAAGCGTGAGGGGGAAAGCAATGGTCGGTTGGTTTCCGTCTCTCTTTTTCCGCCTTTCCGTTTTTTATTCATTCGGCTACTGAACCGTTCGCATGATTTTTGAGTGCGTTGCTGAGGTAGCAGGATCCAGAGAGGGAAGAAGTATATGTTGGCAAACATGAAGATTGGGCCAAAGATGGTGGTGTTGCTCGGTGCTATTGCGGCTGTGTTGAGTATGGTGGGATTGCTGTTTCTTTATAGCCAAGAAGAAGCCAATATGCTTCGCCAGTTGGAGGCGCGTGGACAGGTCATTCAAGCCCAGGTTGAAGTCACTCGAAGGTATATCGCCAAGAATTACGTCGATAAAATGAAAAAATCCTCTTTCGGTTCATCACTCGTCGTGGCGCGTGATCATGCTGCAAATCCCAATGCGATTCCTTTTCCGGCTACAGCAACCCGTGAAATTGGAGAAGCGTTAGGAACGCGGGGCGTCTTTCAATCTCGTTTGGTGAGCAACATGCCTTTAAATCCTGCGAATTCTCCAAAAGATTCCTTTGAACACGCGGCGTTAGCTGCGATTGAATCTGGTGCTGATAGTTATTCAGTTGTCGAAGGTTCAGGCAATGGTATGGTCTTTCGTCGCGCCAGTGCTGATACAGCCACGGTTCAAGCTTGTACGAGCTGTCCTGCAGGCAGCAACACTGGAGATACGCTCGGTGTGCTGTCAGTTTCGATTCCGATGGCTGGAGTGCATACGGTTATGATTGAATCGTTAACCCGAACAGGTGGTTTGCTCATTGGTGTGATTCTTGCCAGCTTGGTTCTGGTGTATTTCCTCCTTCAAAAGTTGATTCTGGCCCCCCTTGAACAACTCACGAGTATTTCTCAAGATCTGGCTATGGGAGAGGGCGATTTGACGAAGCGGGTGCCTATTACTGGCAATGATGAGTTGGGACAATTGGGACAAAAATTCAACCAATTTATTGAAAAACTCCAGCAATCCATTCGGCGAGTTGGGGAAGTGACGGATCGAGTGGCCTCCGCATCCACAGAGTTATTATCCACAGCTGAAGACATGGCCAAAGGCGTTGAGACCCAATCACATCGCATGGCTCAATCCGCCTCTGCGGTAGAAGAAATGACCATGACCGCGAGTGAAGTGGCGCGGAATTCTCAAGAGGCTGCGATTATTGCCGTGGAGACGGCACAGACCGCACAACATGGACATCAGGTTGTGCAAGAAACCGTGGCTGGCATGCAGCAGGTTTCTGAGGCGGTGGGACAATCCTCGATGATTATCACGATGCTTGGAAAATCGTCTGATCAGATTGGTGAAATCGTCAGGGTGATTGAAGATATTGCCGATCAAACCAATCTTTTAGCCTTAAATGCAGCGATTGAAGCGGCACGGGCAGGAGAGCAGGGCCGAGGATTTGCGGTGGTCGCTGATGAGGTACGAAAGCTTGCTGAACGGACGACAAAAGCGACAAAAGAAATTGGCGATATGATTCGGAAAATCCAAAAGGATACCAAGAGTGCGGTGTCTTCAATGGAAGAAGGAACCGACAAAGTCAACGGTGGGGTCGAACTGGCCAATCGAACCGGTGCTGCGCTGACCAAAATTCAAGAAATGGTCCAGAATACGGCATCAATGATTCAACACATCGCGGGAGCGGCTGAAGAACAATCAATGGCAACCAGACAAATTGCCAGTGACCTGGACACCGGAGCCCAGGTGACCCGTGAATCGTCGAATGGGTCAAGTGAATCCGTGAAAGCCAGTCAAGATTTGAGTCTATTGGCCACGGAACTTCAGTCCATCGTGGGAAATTTTAAGGTATAGGGTGAAGGGGCCGGAGTAAAAAGTGAGGGGTCTGGAGTGAGGAGTACGGATACACCAATTCGGGTCTTAGTGGTCGATGATTCGGCCTTCATGCGCAAGGCCATTGCCAATCTGTTGGGTGAGTCTTCGGATTTCGTTGTCATTGATACGGCACGGAATGGAGAGGACGCGTTGGCCAAAGTTGCCACTCTCAAGCCGGATGTGATGACGCTGGATATTGATATGCCTGGGATGGATGGTTTGACGGTCCTTGAACGGGTGATGGCCACAGATCCGTTTCCAGTGGTGATGGTGAGTAGCCTGACCGAAGAGGGCGCTCAGGTCACGATTCGAGCATTAGAACTCGGTGCGGTCGAATTTGTATCCAAGCATTTAGGCGGTTTTTCACTGAAAATATCGGATATTCGCGAATCGCTACAACAGAAGGTGAGAGCCGCGGCTAAGGCCATTGGAAAAGTGAGACGACTTTCGAGTGAGGTCACACACGTTTCCAAGCCTCTCACTGTGTTCCAAACGCATACAACACAGACCTTGTCTTCGACTTCACCCACAAATTCTTTGGCGTCGCCGGTCCAGACTTTTACACAGCATGCGTCTCACGAAGCGAGCGGTTTGTCCCCACTGCTGGCCATTGGGTGTTCGACCGGCGGTCCACAGGCCCTGCACCAGGTGTTGACCCAATTGCCATCTGATTTTCCTGGGGCCGTCATTGTAGCCCAGCATATGCCGAAATATTTCACCAAACCGTTTGCCGAACGGCTGAACCAATTATGCGCGCTTGAAATTCGTGAGGCTCAAGAGGGTGACGAGGTCAAGCCAGGAACTGTGTTGCTTGGACCAGGAGGACAGCATATGACGCTGGAGCGGCGTGGCACTATAGTGATTACTCATGTGAGTGAACAGCCTGCTCATCTGCCCTATCGTCCATCGGTTGATCTCATGATGCAATCCGCCGCGAAGATTTTTGGACCAAAAGTTCTCGGCGTGGTTATGACGGGGATGGGTCAAGATGGCTTGGACGGGGTTCGAACCATTAAAACTCACGGTGGAAACGTGCTGGCTCAAGATGAAGACAGCAGCATTGTGTATGGAATGCCCAAAGCGGTTGGGGAAAGTGGGTGTGCTGACAAAGTAGTCTCCTTAACCCGAATGGCGCATGAAATTCAATCAGCAATGGCGTTGATACACAGTAGGTCTTCGAGTGAGGCTCTTTTGGTCAGTAAGGCGTGAAGAGTCAAGAGCAAAGAGAACCAGGCGAGGGGGCTTTTGTCTCTTGCTCCTCACTGCAATCGAAGATAGAGGGAGGAAAGATCCATGATTCAAACAGCTGAGGGCATTGGTTCTGAAATCGACAGCGGGGATTTAACGGAGGAAATGTTTCAAGTCGTGAGTTTTGAGATTGGCACTGAAGAATATGCCGTTGATATTCTTGAGGTTCAGGAAATTATTCGTATGGTCGAGATCACTTCGGTCCCAAAGGCCTCTCACTATGTTGAGGGCGTCATCAATCTTCGAGGCAAAGTCATTCCTATTGTTGATTTGCGAAGTCGTTTTGGATTGTCGGGGGCTGAGGGCACCAAAGACACTCGTATCGTTGTGGTGGATGTGTCACGAATCATATTAGGGTTTATTGTGGATTCGGTTTCTGAAGTCCTACGTATCCCGTCCAGTCTTATTGAATCTCCCCCGAATGGGAATCAAGGTGGCGCGGAATTTTATAAAGGTGTGGGGCGTGTTGATGGCCGGTTATTGATTTTCCTAGATTTAGACCGACTAGTAGGGTAAGGGGTGGGATTCTAATTGCTAGTCGACTATTGAGTAGTCGCTAGTCGCTGAAAAAAAAGAGGGAGTAAAAGATCCTAAGATAGGAGCAGCTAGCGATGGGCGACTGTCTTTCGCTAGCTTTGTGAAATACGTACATTGTCATGGATATTCTTTCAATACTCGGAATGATTCTCTCCTTGGGCGCCATTGTGTTGGGGCAACATCTCGAGGGCGGCCATATCGGTTCGATCCTGCAACTTACGGCGTTTATTATTGTCGCTGGGGGGACGCTTGGTGCCGTGATGCTCCAAACACCCATGCCCGCGTTCATCAAAGCCATCAAGTCGATGAGCATGGTGTTTATCAATGTGCATGCGGATACGAAGGGGCTGATTGCCCAACTGGTCGAATTGTCGAATCTCAGTCGAAAGCAAGGCTTATTAGCGCTGGAAGGGAAATTGAAAACGTTAGACGATCCCTTGTTAAAAAAGGGTCTGCAGATGGTTGTGGATGGAACCGAGCCAACGAAAATCCGAGAAATTTTGGAAGTCGAAGTGGATATGTTCGAAGAAGAATTCGCAAACGCCTGCAAGGTGTATGATGCGTTGGGTGGGTATGCCCCTACGGTTGGGATTATTGGCGCGGTGCTTGGTTTGATTCACGTCATGGAAAATTTGGCTGATCCCTCGAAGCTAGGGGGTGGTATTGCCGTGGCCTTCGTTGCCACGGTCTATGGCGTTGGCGCGGCCAATCTGTTTTTTCTACCTTTTGGTGGAAAAATAAAATCAAAATCCAAAGAACTCGTGATGATTCGCAACATGACGATTGAAGGATTGGTGTCCCTTGCTCAGGGTGAAAACCCGCGGATGATCGAAGAAAAACTCAGCGGCTATCTCCCTGAAAATGAAC
>CAYMQW010000207.1:0-4904 GCA_964392595.1 uncultured Nitrospiraceae bacterium | reverse complement strand
GGTTCCCTCCTAAAAGCCTTCAGCCTTCAGCCTTCAGTCTATCTACCTGAGATGCGACAGAGTTTCTCCGTTCGTTCGAATACCACGGTATGGGTAGCCTTCACTTTCAGTTCAACCTGGGCGTTGAGCGCATAGATTTGCGTCGAAGATTCGCTGCAATGAACGAGGTGCCCCGACTCGAGACGAAGGCCATATAAATTTTCGGATCCGCGAAATTGCCGTGTTTCGATTCGTGCCGACCCGCTCCCACTCCCACGGATTGCAATGTCATCCGGTCGAATCATGACATCTACGTTGTGGCTTCCTTGGTAGTCTTTCGGAAGCGGCAGGTCTCCAATCTCCGTGACCACGACTTGGTGATGAATCTCGCCGGGAATGAAGTCTGCCTGACCGACAAATTCCGCGACAAAACGGGACGCTGGTAAATGATAGGTCGTTTCCGGTGAGGCAAATTGTTCCAACCGACCTTGATGAAGAACGGCAACTTGATCGGCCATGGTAAAGGCCTCTTCATGGTCATGGGTGACTAACACCGCTGTGGTTTGAGTTTTTTTCAACACATCATGCAGCTCGCCCCGCATTTTATAGGTCATGTCGGGGTCAAGATTGCTGAAGGGTTCATCCAGCAAGAGAATCACCGGTTGAGGGGCGAGAGCCCGAGCCAACGCTACGCGCTGTTGTTGACCACCGGATAGTTCATGCGGATAGCGGTGTCCATATTCAGACAATCCAGTCAACGACAGCATATCGTCCACTCGACGACGACGATCGTCAGCGGGTAATTGGTTGAGGCCGAATCCCACGTTTTCGGTCACGCGCAGGTGTGGAAACAGCGCATAGTCTTGAAATACCATGCCCACGCGTCGTTGTTCAGGGGGAACATGATTGTTGCCATCTGCTACGGGTATTCCATTCAACAGCACGGTCCCTTCTACAACCGATTCAAATCCGGCGATGGCCCGGAGGGTCGTGGTTTTTCCGCAGCCTGAGGGGCCGAGCAAGGAAATAATATCGCCTTTGCGTGCGGTAAACGAAATGTTGTGAATCGCCGGTCGCCCTGACTCATACGAGCAAGTGACGTGTTGTAGTTCAAGGACGATGGGGTTGTCGTGGGGGGGGGTGTCAGTCATGACAAGATCGTGATGCGTCATGCGTGATGCATGATGCGTTACAGCGAAAGATCAGAAAGGGGAAGGGAAAATTCTGTGGTGTATCTTCACCCATGACGCATCACGCTTTACGCTTAACGGTTTCTTGCAGTGTATTCATTAATAGGAAAACGACGGGAATGGTAATCGCCACGATGAGTAAGGCAGGCGGGGCAGCCAGTTGATACAATTCTTCACTCGCTTCCAGCCAAATTCGTATGGCGAGTGTATCGAACCCAACGGGACGCAGCAAGAGTGTTGCGGGCAGTTCTTTCATGCACTGGACAAAGACCAAAATCCAGGCACTGAGGAATCCCCCTCGGACTAAGGGCAACGTGACTGTGCGAAACGTGCGTAAGGAACGAGATCCGAGACTCCTAGCCGCTTCTTCGAGATTTGGGGTAAGTTGATGAAGGGTTGATTCCATGCCCTGCAGCGCCACGGGCAGAAAGTGGACGAGATACGCAATGAGCAGCACCAGGACCGTGCCGTATAGCTCTGGCATGAGGTGTGAGACCAAAACGAGCACGGCTAAGGCCGCTACGGGGCCTGGTAACACGTATCCCGTGTAGGCGCCTTGGATACACAAAAGGCTGGCCCATGTTTGTTTGCGACAGGCCAAGTAGGCCAAGGGAATGCCACAGACAATGGCTAATGTCGCAGTGATGCCCGCAAGTGAAATGGTGTTCCACACATAACCCATGAATCCGCTGGCGAGCTCTCCGGCTGCAAGGGCATCCATGGTCCATTGGACCAACATACACACAGGGATTCCAAAGGCTATGGCGAAGACGAGCGTGAGAACTCCTGTGAAGCCAATGGTTTGCATGGGACTACAGGCCTGTGGAGTCAGCTTCCGAAACTGGCCAGTGGTTTGATAAAACCGACTCCGTTGTCGAAACCAGCGTTCACCTAACAGGAAGATAAATGTGCACAATACCAAAAACAGGCTTAAACAGGCTGCGGCGGCATTGTCGAATCGTCCTGTCATTTGTTGATAGATGGCATAGGTGAAGGTTTGATAGCGCAACATCGCCATGGCGCCAAAGTCAGAAGCTACATACAGAATGGCCAAGAACAATCCGGCCATAAGCGAGGGCCGGATCATGGGTAGTGATACACGAAAGAACGTGCTCAGTGGACTGGCGCCTGTCGCACGGGCGGCTTCTTCAAAGGAAATATTGAAATTTTGGAAGGCTGATCGCGCCAATAAATAGACGAAAGGAAACGTGTTGATGGACATGACTAATGTCGCGCCGGCAAAACTGAACGGGGAAAAAATCTGCGCGTCAGCTCCTGCGACCATTTGCCAGGCCTGTTCAAGCGGACCATTGCGTTGCAAGAGAAATGTATAGGTGTAGGCGAGGACGTACGAAGGAATGGCCAAGGGTAGAATGATGAGCCAGTTCCACACAGTCGAGCCGACAAACCGGTAGCGAGTGAGAATCCATGCCAGCGACACGCCCAGAACCAGATCAATCACGGCCACGCTCAGAGCCAATGAAAATGTGTTGAATAACAATTCAGGAATGCGCGTAGTCCACAGCCTTCGCCAGACTGCCGTGTCAGCCGTGATTGCGGAAACTATTACGTACAACAAGGGAAGCGTAATCAGTCCCGCTAGGATAAAGGCGACAACAATCAAAGGTGAAGGGAGTCGAAAGCGCGTACGTGACACGCTGAGGGAAGGGTTAGCGGAGGCCAACGTGTTCAATCAGCGTCATGGTGGGATCGCGGAGTTCAGCTAAACGGGAAAGGGGAACCCTCGCGACTTGAAAGCTTTTCAGGGGAAGCAGCTCGGGTGCAGCATCAACGTTGGCATTGAGTGGGTATTCTTTGTTGACGCTGGCAAATATCTGTTGCCCTTTGGTGGAGATAAGAAATTGCACCAGTGCTTTCGCCTGGGCCAGGTGTTTCGCATGCGCGGTAATACCAATGCCCGCTGCATTCAAAACAAGGCCCATGCCGTTTTTCTCTTGGTCAAGTAACAACTGGGCAATTGGGGCCTCGGGATGCTTGGCTAAATGGCGATAGATGTAATAGTGGTTTACGAGTCCGACCGCGACCTCGCCTCGTGCCACAGCCGCGACAATCTGCCGGTTTTTTCCATACACCGATGTGCCGGCATTGTCTTTGATCCCACGTAAAAACTCTTTGGTCGCTGCGTCGCCTTTGACCTCACGAATGACCGACACCCCGGTTTGCAAATACACACTCCCGGCACTCGGAATGGCGATTTTGCCTTTCCACTGGGGCTTGGCAAGGTCCAAGATCGAAGACAGCGCATCCGGCTTCACCATCGTCGTGTTATAGACCACCACCCAAATGCGTCCGGACAATCCGATCCAACTATTATCCGGGGCCCGAAACGATTGCGGAATAGCGGCTTCGATTCCGGGAATGTCAATGGCGTGGAGCAGATGAAGCTCATGCGCATGTTCGAGGGTGCCGGCATCGTTGGTGATAAAGACATCAGCAGGTGAACGTTTCCCTTCCATCCTGAGCCGATTCACGAGCGCCGTACTATCGGCTGTGAGCATCTGAATGGCAATGCCAGATTCGGCCTGAAAGGCATCGAGCACAGGTTTAATCAAGCGCTCAGCTCGACCGGAATAGACCACGAGCGAATCACCGGAAAACGAAAGGGTTGGAACAGAGAGGAGAAAAACGAGAACGCACATTGAATATGTAAGGATTGTCATTATGGATCGAGAACGCACGTTCGTTACCTCCTACCGGCTTGGGTGTTTAGATTGCGGCCACAGTTCTTGCACTCTGCGTTGGCAAGCTGAATGGGATCGCCATAGATCTCAAGTTTGTGCGTATGAATCGTGAATCCATTGTTTCGAGCCACTTCTTCCTGAAGGCCCTCAATTTGGCAGTTCTCAAATTCGATGATTTTGTCGCAGGTCGTGCAGATCAAGTGGTCATGATGCCCCTTGTGCGAAACGTTATCAAACTTGGTTTGGGAGCCAAAGTGCTGTTCCTGGGCCATGCCAGTCTCACACAAGAGCTTTAATGTTCGATACACCGTGGCCAAACCGATGTGCGGATCTTTCTTGGCGAGCAGGCGATACATCTGCTCCGCTGTGACATGTTCCATTTTAAGAAACGTGGTGAGGATGTTTTCCCGCTGCCGGGTGAGTTTCAGATTGTTCTTGGTCAGGTGCTGCTTGAGAATTTCGAGTTCTTTGGTGGGTTTGGCCATTAGTTGATTCTCTTACTCAATTGAATATCCTATTAAAACCAAAATAAGACAACAGGGTCAAGCCAAACAAGGAAGAGGCTGTATTGTCTGTGGTTTTCCCTCTGTCATTTCGACCAACTTGTCCGCCGAAGCTCCTGCGAATGAGGAAGGGAGAAACTCTGCCCCGTCGTTGAACCGTTCCTGGCCATGTTTGAAAGCCAAGAAAGTAAGGTCCCGTAGGGTGGGCATGGGCCCATCACTTTTTATGTGGGGTGTCCCCCTCCCCATAATTATTCTTGGAAACAATTTTGGATGGTTCTACGGTTGACTCCGGTGAACCAGATCGCACAACCCAGCGACTCTGCACCAAATATCCAAGGCAAGCCTGGGTGAGGTGAAGCGTTGCCGGACCCCCCGCAGGTCCTTCGGATACTCGGGACGACCCATGCCTGCATAGTCGCAACTGCCTCAACCGGAGTTAACCGTAGAACCATCTAATTGTTGTTACACAATGTCAGTAACTTCCGGTTAAGGACTTGCATAAGAGGGTAAACCATCCTGATCCTCCA
>CAYMQW010000206.1:0-4929 GCA_964392595.1 uncultured Nitrospiraceae bacterium | reverse complement strand
TGGCTTGTCAGCCGTAGCTTTAGCGAAGGCTGGCGGCTTTTTTCAACATTCCCATTCACTGACCAGACTCTGCCATTTTTGAGGTACACTGGATAGACTGGAATTGGGAACTCGTCGGCTCTGCACAACAAAACCAGGGTTCGGTCATCCGGGGAGGTCTCACCCGTTGAGGATTGAGTGCGACTGTCTTGTTGAGTGAAGAGCATTCGACTCCAGCTGTGTCACACACCAGTTCCCACAAACGGTAAAACGTTCTTTCCGGGTCTTCCTCAGTGTTGGCCCCTTCCTCTACGACCCTTGTCACAGCCTGTTGTAATGGGTCCATGCGGGGATCAGGATGGGTCCAAGTAAATTGAAAGTTCTCTTGGTCCAACCGGGCAATATACTCAGAAATTGGTGCAGAATGGATCTTGGGGGGAGTCAACAATGCCGATCCAGGAGGGACAAGGAGACGAACACTATATTGCACCGGGTCTATGCAGTCGATAAGCCCATTCTGCTCGATCAGATCGAACATTTCACGATAGTCTTCCAATGTTGTCCAGGGCGTGAAGGCAACCAATGAGGGGCGAAGGGCGATGCCGGCAGACTGAAGGATGTCCTGAGCGATGAAGATGTCTTGACGCGTGTGCCCTTTTTCAAGATGAGAGAGCACGATTTCGCTAAAGGACTCCACAGCGGAAATGACAAAAATGCAACCACGTTGACTGAATTCTTTGAAGAGGATCCTGTGTTTAAGGATATGTTCAATTTTGGTGGTGAAATCGAAAGTCAAATCGGGAAACTCTTCATGCATGGCTCGAACAATGTTCAAGACGTGGCCAGGGCCATTGAGAAAGTCTGGATCCCCCAAGGTGATGTGTGACGCACCCGCCTTCACTTGTTGTCGAATATCCGCCAACACCACTTGGGCAGGAACTACAAAAAATCGGCTTTGATACACCGGAACAATAGGACAGTGAAGACATGTATGCAGGCACCCCCGACTGGCTTCTACATAACCAACTACACCTTCCTGTCCCTGGTATTCCAATCGTGCATATTCTTTGAGACTCGGCAGTGATGTTCGTTGAGGGATGGGGAGGGAAGGAGATTCTAGCTGCTCACTGTCTGAAGAAGGCGAATTCCTAAATATTCGTTTAAGGAAAGGCTGCTCAAGAGAACCGGAAACACTCACACCTTCCAATCGTATCCTGGAGAACGCACCAGCACCGTTCTGTCCATTCCAAGAGGTTTGAGGATCGGCCAGTTCTTCGATGAGGTTGACTAAAGGAACTTCATATTCTCCCCCGATCACGGAATCCGCAAGGTGATCAAGTAAAAACTTCGCGTTCAATGACGCGTAGAGTCCATAAAAACAAATATGGGCGCTGGGGTTTGTCTGACGAATTCCTTCTGCCACCCGACATCCTAAGGCAAGGGCGGTATGCATGGGAACTGAAATGCCAATGAATCCTGCTTGTTCCACAAGCGCGTTATCCAAACTTTCCACGGCCAAATCTACCGTCGAAGGGGCATATCCCCTCTGCCCAAGGAATCCTAGAGGCTGAGCCAGGCCAATGGGCTGATGCCCCAACTCATAACAAGAAATGAGGAGAATCGCCCCAGGTTGCTGGAGGGGCCAGACACTACGAACGGTTGTAGCAGAATTGTTCATGCGGGCTCTCTTTTTTCAAGAAATCTTTTTCTGAGGGTACGAAGGCCTTTTCAATTCACTGCGAGGTCTTTCAACAAACTCTGAGGAGGAAGGGTTTGAGGGGACACCACGTGGAACATAGAACCATCATACCGAAAACTAGACCAGTTGGGAAAGAACCCTGTTTAGAGTGGTGTGTCAAGGCGGATTTGAGGTGACTAGCTGATTCGCTATGTCACTTGATCAAGGGGCTAGGCGAAAGAAATGCCCCTATGAAAACATTCGTGATGAAGTATGACTACCTTCGATACAATCCTCTTTTTGTCTGATGTGCCACCTGAGCGAACTATGGCGTAAAACAGATTTCAAAAATACGCAGATCGTGCATGCTGGGACCCCAGAATCTTCAAGGGAAGTCTATCTTATTTTCTTTCAATGACTGTCTTGACAATGGGGTCCATTATAAGCAATGAATTTGGGAGTGTACTAAATAAGATTTTTTTAGTACGGCTGGATGGGAATAGTCGGTTGTTCATATAGCAAGATACGGCAATGAAGACTCCTGGATGTTTTTGTGCTAGAAGTGAAAGCCTGAAGTGCTGTAGACCTTCTGGGTCTTCCTTCGAAGTTGATTTCCTGGAAAATCCTGGAAGATAATTGTTGCGCACATTGTTAGTAATTACAGGCATGGTCTGAGTTACCCGGACGATCCCAAGTGCAGGGCTAAACCTGGGGAAGAGGGACCATGGAATAATTTCCCTATCTGGTTGTAATACGTCTTACGACCTCTGTCTGAAATTTATTAGATGGAATGAACGAGAGGAGGGCCAAATTATGAATGTCTTGCGTATTCTGAAAAACATAGGAATTTGCCTAGCCTGCGCTTTCTTTGCAGGTTGCACCTATGCCTCACAGGGATTCCCGGATGAGGATCGTGGAGCACTCCCAAATGCCCATGACAATTTTGGTTATAAGACAACCAGCATTGTCTATCCTGAGCAAAATTGGGATGCATCAGATAGCCTGTGGTTTTACAACACGTCCCAAGGTTCCAATCTCATGGACTACGAGATCTTTTTGAACCTCGAGTTAGCCAATAGTGACATGTTATTTCGGAGCAACGAAAACCTGTGGAGGTATCGGTACTTACTCCAGAAAGCCACTCGGGACAATGAGAAGGCCTTACCAGTGGGCTGGGTGAAGGATTCTTACAATGGGAAAGATTTCATCGGTTTTACCTGTGCGGCATGCCACACGACACAAGTGAATTACAACGGTCGGGGAATACGCATCGATGGCGGACCAGCTATGACTGATGTGGGGACGATGTTGGATGATCTTGAAAAAACACTGAAAGCAAGCTTGCCTGACTCGCTTGACGCTGCACTGGCAGCACATAGTTCATCTGCCTCGAGTACCGATAAGAAGTTTTATGGATTGGCCGACAGAATCCTGAAAGATGATAGGTTAGATAGAGAAAAAAGAACGAGTCTTTATGAGCGATTAGTTCATGATTATAAGAAAATCCACGGCTATAACCAGATAGATCAACCTCCTACGATAACACGTGATGGGGTTAAATATAACTTTGTACGCTATGGGTATGCGCGGTTAGATGCGTTTGGCCGAATTTTTAATCGGGCAATTTTCCATCTTGATTCCTCTCATGGCGGAAGGCCTGCCAATGCTCCCGTCAGCTATCCCTACCTGTGGGATACCCCGCAACACGATTTTGTCCAGTGGAACGGGATAGCCGATAATGGGACTGCTGCTGGGTTGGGTCCATTGGGTCGAAACACAGGTGAAGTCATTGGAGTGTTTGCATCAGTTGAGGTAATAAAAGAAGACCCTTCTTGGCTTTGGAAACTCCTTGTGTCGGGAAAGCCGACCTATAGCTATCCGTCTTCGGCAAGAACGCTCAATCAGGTCCGTTTGGAGGATCATCTTAATGATTTATGGTCACCATCATGGGAGCAGTTAGCAGCGAAGGGCTTTTTGCCGGTAATCGATAAAGAGAAAGTAAAACTCGGGAAGGAGGTTTTTGACTTCTACAAATGTGCATCTTGCCACTCTGACCTTGACCGTAAGGATAAAAATAGACTGGTCGTTGCCCAATTCGCGAACGTCGACCTGATTGGAACAGACCCCACCATGGCTTCTAATGCGCTGACATATTGTGGCCGAAACGATACCCTTCAGAACCTCGGCTTTGATATGTGCCCTGGGGAACTGGATAACGCGCAAGGCGTGACTGGCAAGTCAGCGATGACTGAAATCACGACTGGGGTTATGACAGAAGGGATCTTGAGGAAGATTTGGCCGTTTCTCCAGGCAATCTGGAGTAATCCTTGGAGAAATATAGAAACTCAGCGCCATGTTGACTTTGAAGTGGCAAACAAAGGATACCTCTATGCCTATAAGGCCAGACCCTTGAATGGGATCTGGGCCACCGCGCCCTTTCTTCACAACGGTTCTGTCCCGAACCTGTATGAACTCTTTCTGCCAAGCTCGTGTGCCAAGGGCAGGATTCCTGGGAAAACCTGCCGGTCCAAGACCTTCACCGTAGGCAATCGTGAGTTGGACACAAGAGGTGTTGGGTTTGTGCAAGAAGACGATCCTAACAAAAGGGATCCTGGATTATTTGTATTTGACACATCTCTAAAAGGTAACTCCAACAGAGGCCACGAATACGCAGTAGGAGTAACACCAATCATTAAGACGAAAAACGGAAAAGCCATACGCAAATCCGATGGGCAGTTCGATGTAAAATCCTTCAAAGATTCGCCAATTCATCACAATGATCGTATGGCGTTGATCGAATATTTGAAAACCCTGTAATCCTCTTGGTCTTTGAAGCTTTGTCACACAGCGCCTTGATCCGCAATCTTCTGTTGCTTTGCCTTTGAAGACGCCAGCATGAAGGATTTCAGTGGGGTTCACACTGTTCTTTGAAAGGGGAAGAGCTCCTCGTATGGTCAAGAATTTCATCCGGTGAAAGCGAAGGTTCATATATTGGGGGCAGGCATGAGTATTGATTTTTTGATACACACACTCTATTCGAACATGCTCAACGTGGATCCCATAAGGGGGTTGTGATGCCGGCAGGGGACTTTTTGACATTCACCGAACACTCCGACTGGAGCTTGATTCGCTGGCTTACCAATGGGACACAGATTCAGTATGATGTCCCAGGCCGACTAACGACCGTGGTTGATTGCCATGGGGATAGGACCACGTATGCCGACGAGGACGAGGGTTCACGTGGTAATCATCACGCAACCGGGCGGTGGGGT
>CAYMQW010000205.1:0-4944 GCA_964392595.1 uncultured Nitrospiraceae bacterium | reverse complement strand
TCGGATTTCGAGTTTATGGAACGTATTTGGAATGACTATAGAAAGGGAGCAAGAAAAGGGCGATTCAATTGGGCTTGAAACTCTGGATTCCCACGTTCACGCCGTCATACCAAATTGTCTTACTCTGTGCCGCGAGAATGACGGCAGGAGGGGGCCAAAACCTTCACACGTGGAACGCTGTTAGTGGTGTCTGAAAGAAAACCGAGGCCGCTATGCCCCTTCTTGGGCCACGACTGGCTGTTCATCCAGGCTTGGTTCTTGGAACGTATCTTCAGACTCGACGGTTTGATTCTCATCAATCATGGCCAAGGTCTCTTCACTGAACAAATCTGATGTATCCCCTGGTCCCAATTCCGTAAACTCACGAAGCGGTGGCAAATCTCGAAGATCGCGCAAGCCAAACCGCTGCAAAAACACCTTGCTCGACCCGTACATGATCGGCCTGCCAGGGATATCTTTTCGTCCCACCATGCGAATCAATTTTTGATCCAGCAATGTGCGCAAGACTCCTGACGTTTCTACACCTCGAATCTGTTCAATCTCAGCACGCACAATCGGTTGTTTATAGGCAATAATCGCCAACGTTTCCATGGCGGAACGAGAAACTTTTGCAGAGGCTTTCACTTTATGCAATCTCGTAATCCATGGGGCACAGTCGGCGCGCGTGATCATGGAAAAACCACCAGCCAATTCCACGATATGTAAACCCCGCCCTTCCTGATCATAGTCCTGTTGCAACGCGCGAATGGCGTTATTCACCACCAACTTCGGTGGGCCAGCTAACACCGTCGTGACTTTATCCACCGTTAATGGCTCATGCGAGACATAGAGTAACGACTCAATAATGCCTTTCAATTCTTGCTCATCTAACGAATCTGTCACACCACCCGTTTCCAACAGGGAAGACTCAAGAGAAGACTCAGCAGTGGCAGGCGTTTCCTCGGGAATCAGCCCCATGGCTTCAGTGACTCCCACGTCTTCTGTCGCCGACTGAATTTCCAATTCGCTCTCAGTAGTATCCGTTCCCATTCATCCCTCCATTGTTCATGGAATCCGATCCGTCAGATTCCGGGGGTCTATTGGCCTCATCCAATCCCTGCCCAGCCAAAAACGTCCGCGAGAGACGAATAGGCCCAAATAAGTCACCCTGAAAAATTCGAACTAAGTTCATTCGCACCAGCTCTAACAGCGCCAGGAACGTCACAATCACCAGTAAGCGCGTGGTGTCATCCTCGAACAAGGACGAGAAGTTGATGGTAGAACTCTCTTCCAAGCGCTCGACAATCCCATTGATCCGATCCTGAACGGTTAACGTATCGGGAGTAATATCCACCACAGCCGCTGGCGCTTCGGTGCGCACCAAGACTTCCTGTAGGGCACCCAACAAATCATACATGCTGACATCATCCATCAGCACTTCACGAACCGGCGTCACATGAACAGGTTCCCGTTGGAACATGTCTCGCCAAATTTTTTCCTGCTCCGTGAGTTGTCCCGCTACATCTTTAAATTGTTGATACTCCACAAGACGTCGAACGAGTTCGGTCCGAGGATCTTCGCCCTCTTCATCCTCAGTGAGAGATTCCGCCTCCTGAGGAAGTAACATTCGAGATTTAATTTGGATCAACGTGGCCGCCATGACCAGGAACTCCCCAGCAAAAGACAGATTGAGCTCCTTCATGATATTGATGTATTCCAAATACTGCTTGGTAACCAGCGAAATAGGGATATCATAAATATTGACCTCATGCTTTCGAATGAGGTGCAACAACAAGTCAAGCGGCCCGGTAAAGGCATCCAGTTTGACCTCGTACGGAATTTCAGTTTGTTCCATGGAAACCGTGATACGAAAAGCGTGATGAGTAAATGAAATGGGTTAGGAAGGGTGAATTTTCCACTCTTTCCTCTTCACCCATTACCGCAAAGGGTATACCACTTTTAGTGGATACTGGCAACCTAACATCCTACATCTTGTGTCTGCTGGGAACTTTCAGTGAGATGGGCAAAGACCACGAAAAGGCCCTTTCGCGTTTACTCCTGAATCCCTCCCTATGTACTCTTTTTTTTCCTCCAGAGGAAATACAAAAATACCAAGAATAGCCCGGCCAGGACAAATAGGCCTACTTGTTTTTTGGGGTCCTGAAGACCATTGGAAAAACGGAATTGGTTGGCCAAGCCCTTATCCGTGAATTGAGGGGGCTCTTCAAACACGACTCTGGAAAAGTCAGATTCTCCGCCAAAGGTCGCCTCGGTAAAGTCCGCTGCCATGAGGAACACTCCTCCTCGAAAGTTGGCGCCCTTTTCGAATTGCGAAAATCGGAAATAGGTTTCCCGCTCAAACGTCGCATCGGAAAAATTCGGCACTTCACGAAATTGGCTTCCCGAAAATCCGGTGCCTTGCGCAAAATGGGCATGTGAAAAATCGGCTTCCTTTTCAAAGCCTACTTCTAACAATTCGGCTATCCCGTGAAACTCCGCATCCTGAAACAATGCATTTCCCGCAAATACGGCTTTATGAAATCTGGAATGCGTTCCAAAGGCGGTGTGGGAAAAATTGGCATGGTTCAGGAACACCGCTTGAATGAAAAATCCTTCATAGCCAATTATGTTTTCTGAAAAATCCACGGAATCTTGGAAAATGGTCCTTGAGAAATCAAGAGAGCGTTGAAAAGTACTCCCGGTAATAGAGACTGGCCCTTGGACAATCACATACCCACGATTCAGTAAATTCGTTGCAAGAACCCCCTGCACCTCAACATGACGAAGAATGAGAGGCCCCTTCACCACGCGAACTTCGGTGAGGGTTTCCCGATCGAATCGCTCCCTGACGAATGCTGGCAATTGGTCTTCATCGGGAATTGGCTCGAGTGGAAGATCATCCAACATGAGATCCCCGGTCAGCGTAACCCCATCTAGCTCGACCCCCTGTCCAAGCTGAAGCGCCACGAACACGTCTTGGGCCGAAATAGCCAACGACCTCCGATCTTCATCCGAACAATCCCCGACTAATATTCGCACCATCATGGGAGATGTCGTCTGAGATGTTTGTTCAACTCGACAAGGGCTACCGGCCATAGCCGTCGTCATCGCCCACAACATCAATACCCCAACAACACGAACAGAGGACCATGCCCGCCTAACAAAAATGTTTCGGGTCATAGATAACACGGATAGTGACTGTTGGGGCAACATAGGAACAGGCAGGGCACCGAGTCAGTCATAAGACCAAGCCTTGCCGTGTCGCGGAAAGACAGGAACTCGAATCGGGTTGGGAGCCTGCTGTCACGCTAAACGGTATCCCGGAACTTTATTACGCCTTGGGATCTTTCAGGGTCAGATAAAAGTCTTTGACTTCTCGGTCAGGATGGCTGAGCCGCTCGGCGACCTCCTCAACGGTCTTGGGAGGAGGGACAATCACTTTCTCCCCTTCCTTCCAATTCACCGGAGTCGCGCAGGAAAATTTCTCAGCCGTTTGAAGGGCAGTCACGAGTCGCAACACTTCATCAACATTGCGTCCGGCATTCATGGGATAGTAAATCAGCGCACGAATCACGCGTTTGGGATCGATGACAAACAGGGCCCTAACTGTGGCGGTCGTACTCGCGCCGGGATGGATCATGCCATACAGGTGCGAGATCCGCATATCGATATCCGCCACCATAGGAAAGGGGATCGTCACACTCATTTTTTGCTTAATGTTTTCCAGCCACGCCAAATGGGAATGAATGCTGTCCACACTAATCCCAAGCAATTTGACGCCCCTTTTTCGAAATTCCTCGTTCCGTCGTGCGAACTCAACCAACTCGGTCGTACAAACAGGTGTAAAGTCTGCCGGATGCGAAAAGAGAACCACCCAGTCCTGCTCTTGCCAGACAGTAAAACCAAAATTACTGGAAAACGTTGTGGCTGCTTGAAAATCCGGGGCAGGATCCCCAATTCGAGGCAAACTCACTGTCTCAGACATGTATTCCTCCTAAAATTAATACTTCGCTATCGTGACATATATAGTATTGTCTTCTTAAATGAGCATTTAGATCAAGGATGTATTTCGTATTTCCTTCTTTTTCGAGATCAGAACGACGAGATGCGAGCGACGTTATTTTCCTCTGCTACCACCCTCGCGGGATGCCGCCATCGTCCTCATCGAGCCCTGTGTCAGAATCCCGAAAAAATTTTCCTGTATCCAATTCTTCTGATACATCTTCGGTGAGATCATCATCCATTTCGTCGGCAATACCGGAAAGGGCTTCCTCATCATCGAGATCATCGCCTATTTCCTCGGCAATATTATCAACATCAGGAGACAGGTTCTCGGCCCTATTATCCACACCAGCGACATCTTCCTCAAGCGTACCGGGAGCCACGGGTGCCGGGGCTTTTTTGGCTTCCGTCACCTCAGCCTTGGTCGGGGCCTCTCGTTTCTTTGAGGGAGCAGCGACGGTGGGGGGCTTTTGTGGTAAAGCCACCTTCTTAGGCTTCAAGCTTTTCTGAGTTGCGCCCTTGACAATTGTCTTCCCTTTTGGCGCAGCTTTGACCTTTGGTGTTATGCGACCCTTCGTCATTTTCTTGGGTTGTACGTTTATCTTGGATTTAACCGCTGCACTCTTTGCAGGCTTCTTGGCCTTTGCCGACAATTTTGTCTTTTTTGATGTTTTTTTAGACACGGTGCCCTTGGAGGCCGTTTTCTTTTTTACCAAAGGCCGTTTTACTGCCGTAGATTTTTTCGCACTTGTGGCTTTCGGTTTAACCACTTTGCCAGTTCTCGCCTTGACCCCTTTGTTCTGACTTTTTGGTTTTGCCTTAGATGCCGTGGCCTTAGTTTTGGCTTTTCCCGATTTTGGTTTGGATTTGGCTGCCTTGGATTTGATGGATTTGGAAACCGACTTCTTGACGACTTTTTTGACCTTGCCCTTGGAGGCGGACGTTGAAACCTTCTTGGCCTTA
>CAYMQW010000204.1:0-4950 GCA_964392595.1 uncultured Nitrospiraceae bacterium | reverse complement strand
TTTTTTCATATTAATGTTTCACGTATCGATTCGTAATAGGCATTCGTCGGTCCTTTCCTAATGCCCGCTGCGTGATCTTAATGCCAATCGGCGACTGCCTCCGTTTATATTCACTTCGATCCACCATGGCCACCACCCGTCGAACAGTTTGAGATTTCATGCCGAGCTTCACGATCTCCGGCAATGAACGATCCTCTTCCACATAGGCCTCTAAAATCCGATCGAGAGCATCATATGGCGGCAACGTATCTTGATCAATTTGATCGGGCTTTAACTCCGCAGAAGGGGCTCGTGCAATGATTCGAGCAGGGATCAGATCCTTCCCGTTCTGTGTACATGCCAGACGGTTCCGATATCGTGTCAACTCATACACCAGCATTTTCGGCACATCCTTTATCACCGCGAACCCACCAGCCATATCGCCGTACAAGGTCGCATAGCCTACACTCATTTCACTTTTGTTCCCGGTCGTAAGGACCAAATGTCCAAATTTATTCGACAAGGCCATTAAGAGGGTCCCTCGAATTCTGGCCTGGAGATTTTCCTCAGTTGTATCGTGGGGTCTATTCCTGAAAGCCGGTGCCAATAGAGTCACAAACTGCTTCCACACTCCTGCAATCGGAATCGTGAGTAATGTACACTTGAGTGCTTTCATCAGCACTCGGGAATCGTCCCGACTTTTCCGAGAAGTAAACTTCGAAGGCATGAACACACCGGTGACGTTGTCCGATCCTATCGCATCAGCCGCGATCACTGCCGTGAGAGCCGAATCAATACCTCCGCTGATTCCAATCACCACTGTCGAAAAATGGTTCTTCTTTACATAGTCTCGCACTCCTGTCACGAGAGCAAGATAGACTTCCTCCAACAGGTCCAGCTTCGAGATGGGATCGCGAATAATTGCCTTCTTTGCCTGCTGTCGAGACTTCCTTGTAGCTACAACATTGTTAATGGGATAGTGGAAAGCCGCTCGCCCTTTTCCCGGATTCCCGGAAACAACCAGTTTAGAGGGCCTATCCTCAAATTGAAGATCCGCAACGACAAGATCCTCCTCAAAGGCTTTCCCCCGAGTCATGATATGCCCCTTGCTATCCACCAACACGCTATTGCCATCAAAGACAATCTCATCCTGTCCACCCACCATGTTGGTGTAGCTCACCATCACACCATTTTCTCGAGCCCGTTGTGATAACATCCGTTCGCGAACAGCACTTTTCCCTTTGTGATAGGGGGAGGCATTGATATTAATGATCAATTCGGCATGCCCGCGACGAACTTGATCTCGCGTGGGTCCATCAGGATACCAGATGTCTTCACAAATATTGACGCCCGCTCGGATTCCAGCGACCACACAAACCAACGCCTGACGACCTGGATGAAAGTACCGACTTTCATCAAAGACCCCATAATTCGGCAACAACGTTTTTTGACAGGTCGCGATGACCTGCCGATCTTGAATCACTGCCGCTGCATTAAAGATTTGTCGGGGGCCTGACGGAACCACCAACGGAGTCGTGGTCTTGACGTTCCCGGCTTTTCCCTCTTCGACAAACCCGACCACCACCGTGAGATCACGGCACTGCTTCACGAATTGATCCAGTGCCCGACGTGTATCGTGGAGAAAACTGAGGCGAAGAAGAAGATCTTCTGGTGGGTATCCTGTAATCGCCAACTCGGGAAAGACCACGATATCGGCTTGCGCCCGACGGGCTTCCTTTAGCCATCGCGTCATCGCCCCGACATTTCCCTTCAAATCCCCAACAATCGGGTTCATCTGGACCATGGCAATTCGGCAAGTTCGCATCACAAAAAAAAACGTCCTCATTCCTATAGGAAATGAAGGACGCCTTTGTCCACACACCATAACATTAGGGGATGTTTTCCCTCCTCGTTTCTTACCCTCGCTTGTAACAAGGTCAGCGTGACACTGTCAAGCTAAGGAGCCTGTCCTTCTAATTCCCCAGCAAGGATAATGGCTTCGGCAATCTCCCGCATGGATTTCCGCATATTCATGCTTTGACGTTGAATCAGGCGGAACGCTTCGCCTTCGGACATCTTCCGTGACTGCATGAGGTACCCCTTGGCTCGCTCCACTACCTTACGGACCGCCAACGCTTCTTGCATCTCAAAGGATTTCTCCACAAGCCGCGTATGCTCAATCGCCACCGCAGCTTGATTGGCAATAGCCTGAATAATCTTCACCTCTTCATCTTTAAAACTATGAACCGTTGAGGTATAGACATTCAGGACCCCAACGACTTGGTCCTTGCTCATCATAGGAACGGACAACAGCGAACACAGGCCTTCTTGACTGGCCAAATCCCGATAATAAAAATCGTCTGCCTTCGTCACCTCTGGAACATAAATCGGACGCTGCTCCTTCACGGCACGACCACTGACACTTTGCCCAATCTTTAACGCCGGCTTTCGTCGATACGCCTCACTGAGGCTTTGCGTCGCCGCAATCCGCAGTTCGCCGCTTGGCTCATCCACCAACATGAGCGAACAAATTTTTGACTTCATCATTTCCGCCGTCATCGTCACGATGAGTTCCAGCACATCATCGATGAGTCGATTGGATGCCACGGTTTCAGATACTTGAGACAGGGTATCCAATTGAAGGGCTTGTCGACGCATTTCTTCATACAACCGAGCATTCTCAATCGCCCCACCCACCTGGTTGGCAATCGTTGATAACAACGCCAACTCCGCGTCGTGATACCGTTTGGTTCGTTTGTGCTGAATATTAATCACACCCACCACATGGCCTCTCGTAACAATGGGAAGCGACACAAACGCTTGATAACGATCTTCAGGTAAATTGTGGAAAAACCGGAACCGGGGATCGTCGCTGGCATTGCGAGGAATCACGACACGAACTTTCTCTTGCGCGACCCATCCCGTAATTCCTTCCCCAAGCCCCAGAGATGTTCGTCCGATCAATTTAGGATGCGGGTTCTTGGAAGCCCTCAAAATCAGTTCATCACGATTCGTGGAAACTAAATACAGCAAACACGAGTCGGCTTTGGTTACCTCCACGACGACTTCGACGATATGTTTGAGCACGGATTGCAAGTCTAACGTACTGCTAATGGACTCGCTGATCCGATATAACACTTCCACTTCGCGGGTACGTTCGCGGAGGACCACTTTGACATCTTTTGAGGGCCGACGTGGTTTGGCTTTGGTTACACTCATGAATCCCTACGTGTCACAGAGGAAAGGGTTTTAAATTTTGAAACACAACTCGCTCTCATGCCCGGCTCTTTTCAAGTTGGCCAAACCAAGACTGCACGGATTTTTTGTCTAAGGAATCCACAGTCACGGTTCCCACCGCTTTGGGGAGGACGCAGTGAATCCGACCATGAGCCACTTTTTTATCATGGAGCATAGCCCCCCATAAATCACGAAAATTCAATTTCGGCAAACCTACGGGAAGCCCTACCCGTCTCACAAGATCACGTTGCCGGGTGACGACCTGCTCAGAACACAGTCCTAGGGAATGTGCAAGGTCAGCCTCATGCACCATCCCAATCCCAACGGCTTCACCATGGATATACTTTTTGTATTTTCCTAACGATTCCAACGCATGGCCAATGGTGTGACCATAATTCAAAATTCGTCGCAAGCCTGATTCTCTCTCATCCTTGGCCACCACCGCCGCCTTGATTTCACAACAGCGTTTCACCACGTGGTGCAATGCGGCTTCATCCATCTTGACGATATCATCGATACGGTGTTCGAGAAAGGCAAAAAACTTTCGGTCGGCGATCATGCCATATTTCACCACTTCGGCAAAGCCTGCTATCCACTCTCGTTTGGGCAAAGTGTGTAAGGTTTGGGTATCCAACAGAACCAACGAAGGTTGGTAAAACGCGCCAATCATATTTTTTCCCAGTGGGTGATTCACTCCAGTTTTTCCACCAACACTGGAATCTACCTGCGCCACTAAGGTCGTCGCCACCTGCACAAACGGAATGCCTCGCAGATACACCGAGGCCACAAACCCCGTGATATCCCCGATCACGCCCCCGCCCAATGCCACCAGCACCGACTGCCGTTCAAAGCGTTGAGCCATCAATTGATCAAGGCTGTGGGAGACCCAGCGAAGAGTCTTGGCACGTTCGCCGTCCGGAATGCAGATCACGTGGCATGAATACCCTGCCCGCTTCAAAGACTGTTCGACCGTTCGGCCATACAGACTTTGCACAATCGGATTGGTGATAATGCCGACTTTTCCAGCATAGCCAAGGTCCTGAAGATATGCTCCTAATTGTTTGAGGCCACCAGGATGAAGAACAATGTCATAGCTCCGCTTCCCGAGTCGAACCCGAACGCGGTCATTCTTACTGGTTTGTGATTGAGACAAAAACCTGTACGCTTTCTTTTCTATCCGCGACCCAAAGGAACGGGGCTGTCCCAAAAGGCCTCCAGCAAGACCGCAGGGACTTTGGCGCACGGAGCGTACGGCAGTACGTGAGCACGACAAAGTCCCGAGAACGCCGCTGGTGGCCTTTTGGGACAGCCCCTAAAACGACTTTACATAGGCTTGATACGCATCATGGTTCCGCTTCATTTCTTCAAGACTGTCACCACCGAATTTTTCCATCATGGCATTGGCTATCTCATACGCAATGACGGCTTCACCTACGACACCGGCTGCCGGGACAGTGCAAATATCGGATCGCTCAACCGTAGCCTCAAAAGGTTCTTTCGTGAGAATGTCCACGCTGTGTTTCGGTTTATATAGTGTCACAATCGGTTTCATGGCGACACGAATGACAATCGGTTGTCCATTGGTAATCCCGCCTTCTAACCCACCCGCGTTGTTGGTCTTTCGCAGAAATCCCGTGCGAGACTCATCGGGATAAATGTCGTCATGAACTTCCGATCCACATCGGCGAGCCGACTCAAAACCCATGCCGATTTCTACTCCCTTCATGGCTTGGA
>CAYMQW010000203.1:0-4957 GCA_964392595.1 uncultured Nitrospiraceae bacterium | reverse complement strand
CCTGGTCTCTTTGGCCACAAAAGCAGGACAGCCCGATCTGGAAGGGACTCGGCTCCAAGCACGGCTCACTCGTCGTGATCTTGCAGATATGGCTGGATTAACCGTTGAAACCGCAACACGCATCATGGGACGACTCAAAGTAGAGAACATTGTCATCGGCAAGGCTAAAAAACTCATTATCTGCAACATGCAAGCGCTCAAAGCCTTGGCCAACCCGCCGGAAGAACCCAGGGGGGAATCTGAATGCAACCCCACTCTCCACCAGATCAATAATCAAAAAACATGATTTAAGTCATGTTTTTGACTTTTGACTTCCTCTATACTCCCCCAAGATCTCGCCATAATTTTTTTGCACTGTCAGTGACAAGAGAAGGAGCAGAATATGCATGTGTCCTATAGTAAAGTTCGTTCGATTCTCATCATTGCCTCCCTACTGTGTGTATTGCCGTTTTCGGTTTCGGCGAAGCAACAAACGATTCAGGCAACGTTGACCACCGCACCTCAGGTTCCCCCACCCATCTCACGATCAACCCCGGCGCGAGTCGTGGTCAATTTCGAAGCACATGAATTCATTGGAGAGTTAACAAATGGAAAGCAGTATACCTATTGGGGGTTTAATCATTCGGTTCCCGGCCCCATGATTCGTGTTCGGCAAAATGACACGGTTGAATTTCACCTGAAAAATCACAAAGACAACAAATTCCCCCATAATATTGACCTCCACGCGGTCAATGGGCCAGGGGGTGGGGCAGCTGTGAACCTGGTTGTTCCAGGGCAGCAGGCGGTTTTTTCGTTCAAAGTTCTGAATCCTGGACTGTTTATTTACCACTGCGCATCCCCAGTGCCCAACATCCCCGCTCACATTGCCAATGGCATGTACGGCCTGATTCTGGTGGAACCTACGGAGGGTCTCCCCAAGGTTGACCAAGAATACTACGTCTTGCAAAGCGAGTTCTTCACCAAACCATCCAGCCAAGAAGGCCTGCTGGAACTTTCAATGGAAAAAGGCCTTGCCGAACAACCAGATTACGTGGTGTTTAACGGAAAGGATGGGGCATTGACCGGTGATGATGTCCTGAAGGCTACGACTGGGGAAACCGTTCGAATCTATTTCGGAAACATTGGGCCGAATAGCATCTCCTCATTCCACATCATTGGTGAAATCTTCGATACCGTCTATGTCGAAGGGGCATTGGATGGGTTGGTGAACCGAAATGTCCAAACCACAGTGGTCCCGTCGGCTGGTGCGACTATTGTCGAATTTACAGTAGATATCCCAGGCGATTATTTACTCATCGACCACAGCATCTTTCGAGTTGCCAAAGGGGCGGTAGGATTTTTATCCGTCACAGGCAAGGGAAACCCTGAGATTTTCAACAGTATTCAGCAACCTTAATCGTCATGCGTGATGCGTGATGCGAGTATTATTTTTGGTCTATCGACCAGGGTCGTTCAGGACTCAATACTCTGAATCCCGCATCACGGTTCACGGATTACGTCCGTAATTCGGGATTCGGAGCCATAAACACGAGCACCCGCAAACGGGAGCCTGAATGGTTTAGCACGCGGTGCTCCTCACCTGCTGGAGCCATGGTACCCTGACCTGGCCCCAGAACCTGCTCTTGCCCACTGATCCGAAACATCCCTTGGCCTTCCAGGACAAGATAGACTTTATCTTGATCGGCATGCACATGCCCCTTTTGCTCTTGACCAGGCTCAAAACAATAGACATCACAAAAAAAACGAGAGGTTTCAAACAGGTTATACTTTTTCATTTTCTCTGTGGAAAACGTTTGGAAATCCGCCAGGCTAATCACTGTCATCAGAGCACCTCCAACTCAAACTGTCTTAACATCAGGAAACCCAATCCCAATTTCAAAAGTCATCATGAATAACCCCTGATCCTCAAAAGATCCCCATTCTAACAAAGCTTTCGTGTCAACCCAAGAACTCATGGAGCCTGCGTGGCAGGAATCTTTATTGAGATTTGCCTCGTCCGTCATGTCATGGTAGCGTGTGAGAGACGCCACGTTGACCATTTAATTTTATCGAGGAGCGAGACATGAATCTGCGGAACACATTTTGGAACCCGATATTATGGAGTGTGGGTTTCCTGCTCATCCTGACTGGCACAACGTCCGCTGGGGACAAACTTCCCGGTGAATACCGACTGATGGAAGAACCGGAAATTCACACCAACGGCAAAGTCGTGCTCTTGGAATTTGCGGATTTTTATTGCCCACACTGCCATATGTTTGAAGATCAAGTAAGCTCGACACTGAAAAAAGAATTCGGCGATCGTTTAGAAATTCGGATGATCGGTTTTCCCGTCATTCGAGGTAAACTACCCACGGCTTTCGAAATGCACGAACAAGCCAAAGCCATGGGAAAAGGGCCGGAAATGAAAGCGGTCCTGTTTCGGTCCATTCATCAAGACAAGATCCACATTTTTGACCGAAGTCTTCGGTCACTCTTGATTCGTGAAGTGAAGCTCAACGTGAAAGACTTTGAAGCGGGAATGGCCACCGGCAAACCATATAAAGCATTAGAGCATGGAAAAAAATGGGGTGAACGCATTGGGGTGACCCATACGCCCACCATCGTCCTCAACGGAAATATTCGCGTTGACAATATCGGCATTGAGAATCTCAGAACCCTGATTAAGGGGATTCTCAAGCAAGATAAATCCGGCTAAATGTTCGCACAAGAATCACCTGCTATGTTTGGGTGTTAAGGCACCAAAACAGGGGAAATTATTCTCGCGGGTCCTTAGCCCCCACTTAATGAATTCCTAGCCGAACACGCCTCGACAACCCCCTAGCCAAGCCTGTTATAATCCTAGCCAGCCTCACCTCAAAAATGAGGTAGAAGCCCATCATACTTTTTTGCCCCACTGGAGGAATCACATGGGAAAGAAGAAAACCCAAAAAGTATCATTTCCTAAAATGGAAGCCATGCTCGAAGGCATGCAAGAATTACTCACGGATGAACATGGAAACCCGCTTCCCTCGGATCACCCTCAAGTGCTAAAACTGAAAAACCTTGCGCAACACATTGGCAATTCCATGGAAGGCGGAGAGGGCCTTGACTTACTCCATGGGCATGCGTGATATGTATGGAAAAGGAAACGGTCTGGGTCTCCTGACAACACAGAGCCATCATCCTCATGGCTCGTGATGGGGGTGGACTTCTGTAGCAATTTTGCCTACAGTGCGAATATGGGTCCAACGAAAACTTCAATTTAAGAATTCGAAAAACCAACACTTCATCTTTATTTCCAAATCAACCGATAGTCATAATTCTATTGACCACAAAAAAAATGCGGAGAGGTGGCCGAGCGGCCGAAGGCAGCGGTTTGCTAAACCGCCGTAGGGTTTACCCCCTACCGCGGGTTCAAATCCCGCCCTCTCCGCCATTTTTTTTGCCCGATTGACCAAAATGGTTTTCTGTCGATGGCCTTTTCCGCACTCTTTTCCTGCTTCCTCAAAATTCCTAGCGCCATGAAAATCTCTAACCGACAACCCACTCCTCACCTCCCAAACTCATCTATAACCAGCTTATCCTCTACGCCCTAAACAAACATGCGTGAGCAACGGTGGGAATCTCAGGATTCGCTAAGCTTCGAAGACGTGTTGGCCACGCTGACACGTCTTGAACGAAAAGGGCTACGCCCAGTAGATCCGGAAAAAGAAGGGATTTGCTATGTGGAAGAATGGCAAGTGACTTCGCCTGAAAGCATTCAACAACTGGAACCCTGGCCATTCGAGGATGTCACCATGATCCACATTCTGGATAATTGGCAGGGCGATTTTTTTCTGTTAGCGGGACGCTATCACACGATCTTTCAACAATACCAATCCGTCAGTACTTATTGTTCCATTTGTCATCCCTGGCTCATCCCAGGCCACTTCGCGACACTCCACCCTCAGGCCATGTTTTGGCTCGGTTTTCGTCATACCCATTCCTTTATTCGCATTCGCCTGGGCACCTGTGAGGTCATTGCCCCAGGAGATACATGGATCAATCATCAGCCATCAGTCTGGGTAGACGAACGGGAGACCGCGTTTCAATCCGCTATCGATCTTCTGGGACTTCCCGTTGAAATAGAGCGCCAGGACAATAAGATCAGCCTTCGTTCGACTCGAGAAGAGGTGCCGTTTTTTTGCTCTTGGGCGGATGCCTTTGGGCCATGCCAATTCGAATTTAATGCCTCTGACCCTTTTGAATTTCTGGTGCCGGCTAGCGGGTTGGCCAATACGCATCAACTGCCTACTGCGTCGGTCAGAGTGTACATGACCGGGTTCCCACAGCAGGCATTACACGAATTTCAGGAGATCGAACCACACAACCGCTTTGCCTATCGGTGTTCGGCTCATACATGTCTCACGGAGCTTCCTGACCTTCTAGGGATTATGGGGGAAAGCGGGCGGCTCTATACAACGATTTGTGAATTTTATACTCAACACATACTCCCCGATTACAAGAACGCCGCAGCCGTCATCGGGGTGATGACCACAGGCAATCAATACCAACTCGAAGTACGACTCAACATGATGCCATTACCCAAATCTGACATGGACCCCTGGCTTGAAGAGCTACTCGGTGTTCCCATGCACTATGCCCCCCTGTCGCCATTTCCGTAATGGGAATATTGAAAAAGGGAGCCAGCGGCGTTCTCGGCCCTTTGCCGTGTTCACGTACTCATCCGTTCGCTCCGCGCGTCAAAGCGCCTGCGGCCTTGCTGCCACCCCCACCTCCGTGAGGGCATGCTTTTTGAACATCCCCTCTTGCTCTTGGATGTTTATGAGATGAATAACCAGCGGACGGCATACTGGAAATATTTCAATTATTCGACAGTCCCATTGTCTGTTTACATTCACCACTCAAAGCAAGCTATGCCTCAGATAACGGGTCTTCCCCTGATCGAGTGGGTCGATTCTATCGACGAGCTCCTTCC
>CAYMQW010000202.1:0-4960 GCA_964392595.1 uncultured Nitrospiraceae bacterium | reverse complement strand
GTGAGCACGGCAAAAGGGCGAGAACGCCGCTGGCGGCTTTTTTCAACATTCCCTTACTGAATCAAGGATTTCATGAAGTCCTTGCGCGGGAGTACGACGCCTGCGCGTTTGAGCTCAATGGGCATGTAATCTTCGGAATGTTTGGCCATAATGAGGTTGGATTGGAAATGATGTGTGTTTGTCCAATAGCCTTCGACTACGGCCCCTTGCCCCTCTTTAAAGAGGTCTGGCGGGATGCCCTCGAATGTGACGGGGATTGTCGCTTCACCATCGGTTAATTGAAAGGTCATCCCGAGTCGATCAGCATAGGCTTCCATGCTCCCTTCGACAACCATGCCACCAACCCGTATTTTTTTCAGATAATACTCAGATGAAAATGCTTTTACTTCAGATGGCGTAAAAAAGTACACCAAATTTTGTCCGAAGTTGCCAAGGGCCAAATAGGCTAACGCTCCGCCTACCAAAATGATACTCACAATCACGCCGACTTTTTTATTTTTTGCACCCATGATTTATTCTTCCTGATACAGTTTTGATGCTTTGATTTCTTCGTACAACAGCTCGACTCGCCGACTCATGGCAAACAAGAAAAGGGCCAATGGAATCAGACCGATAAGATACGCCCCAACCACGAAGCCGTAATTCGTGACTAATCCGATATCTCGCGCTTCAAAGATATTATCGGAAGGATTCCACTTCCCAATCAAGATCAGAGTCTTCAGCTCGCGCAGATTTTCCGGAGGCGGCCCTTGATAATGAACGGGTAGGGACATGTCGTCCCCCATCAATTCGAACGTGGCCTCTCCGGCTTTCATCTTGCCCTCCAATGTTCCGCCGCGCACCATGCCGAAGAGTCGAACTTCCTGACCAGGGGCTTGCTCCTTCACTTGGAGAAGGGACACCGTCGCCAAATCTTTTTGATAGTGATTGTAGGTCAACACACCTAACACCACCGCGACAATCAGCAATCCGCCCCATCGAAGATACAAACTGTTCATGAATCGGATTGCGACATGTGGAACTGACTCAACAGCCGTCCTTTTTTCGCGTGCAGCAAGCGGTCGAGATATAACAATTGCGTGCGAACCATCAGCATATACGAAAACAGTAGAGACATCCCGAGGCTCATACACATCAGCGGTACCAAAATTTCTGAAGACATGCTCACACCTCGCATGGAAAAGGATTGCGGTTGATGCAACGTCCGCCACCATTCCACGGAAAAATGAATGATGGGAAGATCCACTAGCCCAAGGATGGCAAGGACCGCGGCATACCGTGCTTCTTTTTCTTGGTCGTCAATAAAGGTTCGGAGCATTAAATAGCCGATTAAAATTAAGAGCATGATGGTATAGGAGGTCAGGCGAGCATCCCAGGTCCACCAGGTATTCCATGTTGGCTTGCCCCAAATCATTCCTGTTGCCAATGCTACGGTGGTAAATATCGCACCCAACGCGGCCACGGCATGGCACATGTTGTCGACAATGGGGTCACGCTTCCACAAATACCATATGCTCCCGACGGATAAGACAATGTATGCAAAAAGCGAAGTGTGGGCTAAGGGAACATGGACATACATGATCCGAACCACCTCACCTTGGTTGTAATCTGGTGGGGAATCAATGAGCCCGATGTAGAGGCCTGCAATAATGCACAGGGCTGCGCCACCGCCAAACCAGCCTTGGAATCGTTGAACTTTTCGTATGACTCGATGAATGATCATAGCGGTGTTTGGTCTCTTTTAGTCTCACATTTGAGCAATTAGTTGTCCATCACAAATTCAAAAAGCCAAAACGAGACCACCGTAAAAATCACGTCAAAAATGGCTAGTAGTTCTAGCCATTGACTGTACATTCCCAGGGAGTCCCCATTGAGGGCGCCCTTCGTGGCTTCAACCGCGGCGATCATGACCGGGATAACCAGGGGAAGGAGTAAAATCGGGAGCATCACTTCGCGCGCCCGAATTTGAACCGTCAAGGCAGAGAAAAGAGTCCCGACAGCGGAAAGACCCACAGTGGCTAAGAAAAATATTAGCAGAAGGATCGAAATCTCTTCAACGACGTCTAAATTGAAAAAGATCACAAACATCGGAAATAAAAGGATTTCCACGACAAAAATAAACAAAAAATTGGCCAGAGCTTTTCCCAAATAAATAGCACCCTTGGCCTCTGGCACCATTTGGAGCGCTTCAAGGCAGTCATTTTGGAGTTCGGTGGAAAACGATTTACCTAAACCAATAATCCCGGTAAATGCAAAGGCCACCCAAATAATGCCTGCAATGACCTCTCGCGCTGCTTGCTGATCCATGGAAAAGCTAAAACTGAAAATCAAAATCACGATGAGCGCGAAAAACAGCATCGACGAAATAGTCTCCCGGCTTCGCAGCTCGGTGATCAGATCCTTCCATACGATCCAGCGAATGACGTTAAAAAAGTTCATCTGAATGAAGGGCCTCGATGGAGATTTCCTTGAGCGTTCCTTGCCGAAGCATTCCAGCTCGGCTAGTAATGGGGCGCGCTTTATCACGATCATGAGTGGACATGAGGACGGCGCTCTGTTCCGACAGCCGCTCCCGAATATACTCGCGCATGATTTCGGTGCCAGCTGTATCAAGGGCGGAAAAGGGTTCGTCCAACAGCAAAACCTTGGGTTTGGCAAGCATGGCTTTGGCTAGTGCCAACCGTTTCTTCATTCCCGCGGAATAGTTCCGAACTTTCATGTCCGCAAACGCTCCAATGGCCACGCGGTCTAGGGCGAGCTTCATATCCTGTTGAGTTGGGCGTAGTCCTCGTAAGGCCAAGGCAAATTCCAAATTTTCCTTGGCGTTTAAATCGTCGTACAGGTGTGCGCCATGGGCTAAAAACATGATATTCGCTCGAATGGCTTCTTTGTCATTAAGTCCATCCAGTCCAAGAATTTCATATCGCCCCTCACTGGGTCTTTGAAGGGTTGCCAAAATTTTTAACAGCGTGGTCTTGCCCGCACCATTGGGGCCGAACAGGGCAAAACATTCACCTTCTTGAATCGTCAGGGTAATACTGTTTAAGACCTCGTAATGGCCATATGACTTACTGAGATCTTGGCAAGAAATGGCTATCATAAGCTTGGAACCACTTGGATTTTTATCTTTTTTTTGGAATGAGGAAATTGGTTTCGGAAGGTTTTTCGTAAAGTTAATTGCCTAGGAAATAATATCTACAATAGTAAGGTAAAGCATGGGAATGTCTTTGAGCCCAAAGCGTAAGAAAGTAACTACGTAGTATAATTGGTAGGTAGCCTCGTGTCCAGGTTGCCCTCTCCCATTTTATGAACCTGGGGTGTCTACAGGGTAATTGACGTTTTTTAGAAGGTAGTACTATCATGACGGAGGAGAGAAGTCTGAAACGTAAGCGAAGGTTGGGTGGCCTTTTCACCTTGGTTTAAGGTTGCGGACCTACCCTCAGAGACGAATCAATGGTATTCTACCTAAATGAAGAATGTGTGGCGTCTGAGCCTGGTCGTTTTGGTATTAGGAATGGGGTGCGATTCCGGGCTCACTGAAGGATCTCAAGATCAGGTAACTAGCCAGACCGTTGGGTTTAAAAAAAGTCGCCCCAAGCTTGGAGATACATCCGCTGAGTTTAAGCTCATTGATTTGGAGGGAAAGTGGCTCTCGCTCTCGGACTATCGAGGGAAAGTCGTCCTTGTGAATTTTTGGGCCACGTGGTGTGGCCCTTGCAGAGTCGAAATGCCAAGTATGGAAATCGTGTATCAAGACCTCAAGGAGCAGGGGTTTGAAATTCTCGCGATTTCCTCCGATCCACAAGGCAGTATCGTTACGCGGCCGTTTGTGGAATCCCAGGCCCTCACTTTTCCAATCCTGCATGATTCGGATTATCGAGTGAGTGGGACCTATGGCATACGAACCTTGCCCATGAGTTATTTGATCGATCGCCAAGGGACTCTTCGCCATCGGGTATTTGGCGCCCGCGATTGGAATAGTCCCGAAGCGCGTGAACTGATTAACCAGTTGTTAGCAAAATCCTAACCCATGATCGATTCACTCATGCACGTGTCTCTGTTTGCGGCGTTTAGCGCGGGGCTGTTGTCCTTTATCTCGCCCTGCGTGTTGCCGCTGGTCCCGTCCTACGTGTCCTACATCACCGGTTTGTCTCTTGAACAATTGACGGATGCCGAAGAACGTCAGCGATTTCGAAAAACCATTCTCGTGAATTCGTTGCTGTTTATCGCCGGGTTTTCCACGGTCTTTATCGCGTTTGGCGCGTCCGCGAGTTTTATTGGGCAAGTTATGTACGAGTATCAAGATATTATTCGCAAGCTTGGCGCGGTCTTAATCATCATTTTTGGTCTGTACATGATAGGCCTCCTGAAAATGAAATTTTTTATGAACGAGTACCGACTCGTTGAGTTTAACAAACGTCCGGCAGGGTATATAGGATCGTATCTGATTGGTACCGCCTTTGCTGCGGCCTGGACGCCCTGTGTGGGACCCATCCTGGGCGCCATTTTGGCGTATGCCAGTACGACGGACTCAATGCAGGATGGCGTGATGTTGTTAGCATCATATTCGGTTGGCCTTGGACTCCCGCTCTTTATCACGGCCTTTAGCGTGGATAGTTTTTTAAACTATTTTAAAAAGGCTCGTCTGTATCTTCGTGGAGTCTCGGTGGTTGGCGGAACCTTTTTGATTTTTGCTGGTGTGTTGATCTATGTCGACTCCCTCACGCGCCTCACCAGCTTTCTCGAACGAAATGGAATCGGCTGGTACATCGGGCAGTAATAGATATTTGAATACCTTTCCCTGCTTTCTCCCTAAGAGCCTTCCTTCGTTTCCTGTATCTTTAGAGTTAGCCTAGAGCCGCCTAATCTTGGACAGACTCCTAGCCTTTTACCCCGTCACGGCACCGTCAGCCTTTTGGTGTGTTTCGATGAGTGTTGCGGCGATTGAGAGGTGAAGAAA
>CAYMQW010000201.1:0-4975 GCA_964392595.1 uncultured Nitrospiraceae bacterium | reverse complement strand
TTTAAAGCTTACTTATTTTATCCATTCCGTGGTCTTGACAACGGGGTCCACTTTAGCGTGACTACCGCCGATTTTTAGAAGGCAAATATAGCTTTGTTCCAACTGCGGAAATTTGTGTTGGATGAAATGCGGAAGTAGCATTCGTTCCGCGGAGCCTTCAACCAAAATAGCTGCATCCGAAAAAAACAGATCGCAATGAGTGGCCCTAATGTATCGCGTGGCGAATTTAGATGTATCATCTTTATCACCGAATGTTTTTGATAAATTTACAATGGTCGCTGAAGGTATTTCTCCCTCTTGCGTTGCTGGTTCACGTCGGAAATATCGCAAGCACGTAAAATCAAGCTTATGGGCTACATGGGATGAGTGGGTACTGACGATCATCTGCGTGCTAAGAAGGTTTCCATCTATTCCCGTGTGGCCGCGCAGGACTTGATAAGCTTTTTTGATGAATACCTGTTGTACTTGAGCGTGCAGATGAGCTTCGGGCTCTTCGATGAGTACAAGGTGAAGCGGCTCGATAATGGTATCGTCGCCGCTTTGATTCTTTGCCGCTTTACCAACGCGCATCCATTCATCTCTGAACCGAATCAAGCTGAACACCATGGAAATGAGATTTTGATATCCCAAGCCGTTATACTGCTCTGGAAGCCATAGAGCGGTGCTATCACCGCGTTCCGGCAAGACAATAAATTGGACTGCAGTTTTATGGTCTAGGCTGTCAATCGGGTTAATCTTGCTTGTCAGAGAAATCTGTGGATCGCTAAAGCCCGGATAGTTAAGTCCTTCAAGTTCACTAATCGCTGGGTTAAAACTGGTTTTCAATTTTTCATTAAATATCGTTCTTGCCGCTTCAATTGCTTGTAATGCATCAATATCACTGGCATCGGGAAAATCTGACGGGTTTAAGTGTTTGGTGAAATATTGCCGAAGCTGTGTGGATAAACTTGCAAAACCGCTATGTGATTCATCTTCCGTTTTCGGATCAGAAAATCCGCGTTGGGCACTGATAACATCAACCTTGAAGAGTCCATCAAATGGCTCCCTGTCCATCGGTTCACTGTCGGCTGGAAGCGGCTGAGGTTTAGCCTTGCCGTTGTCAGATTCTTCGCAAATAATGGGGTTTAAGATAAACGCCTTTACTTCACAATGTCGGTGAAGATCTCTGTCCAGAAAATCACGCATTGATTCCGGCCATAAAGATAACGTGCGTCCCCCTTCTGATGAAACGGATGGTTCGGTACCGCGGGCCGATTGGTAAACCTCGCGAAATTCTTTGTAAAGTTTTTCAATGTCCTTCGGTGCGAATACCAGCCGCACACCGAGCTTCTGATCCGGTTTCCAATCAAGCGTTGGGAGCAGATGGATGACATGGTGGATATCCGCAACATTGACATCAAGCCAGATGTCGATGGAAGGCAAATACGGCAGCCATTGTTCGAGGGTAAGGTCAAGCTTTTTGTCATCAGAATCTGCCCATTGCGTGCAGAATTGATTGATATGTGTCCAATTGGACAAGGTGAAATCTGTGGTTTGAGATATCTTTGCGTCGACTTTTTTTGAGAAACAAAATCATCGCATCCATCGCGGAGGTCTTGCCGCTATTGTTTGCGCCGACAAGGATGGTTTCTTCGGGCGCGAGCTCAACGCGGCAGGATCTGAGTTTGCGGAAGTTCTGGATTTCAATAAAAGCAATTTTCATGCGGTTACGTCAGATTCAATCAGTCGCAGTGTGAAGCGGACTAATTTGTAAAATTAGTGAGTATATTGGTCAGTATAGCTTTCTCTCGGATGCAGTATATCCAACCAATGCCAAATCATCTTGGCCCCAATTTTTTGATGTTTCTCATGACTTAGAAACATCCCAACTCCTTTATAAAGCACAAATGCTGCAAGCTTGGTCAGTATATCCTACCTTATAAGCCAAAGTCGTTAAGAGCTTGAGCAAGAGATAAGAGCAATTCATGTAACACTATGCCGTATTCTGTGACATTTTTTATACCTCAGGCGAAATTAGCCACAAACCGAATATCCCTTTTACCATACTTCAAGGAGGTATTTACATTCATCCTGGAAACTACATTTAAAGAGGAATAAGGGAACGGCCTAGTGTTTTAGAGTCAGGGTTGTTGCTTCGTCGGATGACGACGATGCGGCCGAGGAGGTGGTTGGGTGGGTTTACGGTGGTTTCGATTAGGTCGATTCGGGAGCCTACGCCTTGGAGTATGCGGAGGCCTTGGGAGGTTTGGACGAAGCCTTTGGTTCGGAGGGCTTGGTGGGATTGGACTTGCTTGATAAGGGTGTCCGGATCGATACCGGGCTCAATTTGGATTTCTTCAGATTCAAAGGCCTCATGGGTATGCGGCCCAGGTTGATCACTACGGCGCTTGGCCTGCATCTCAGGGTCTGGAGTAAATAGGACTTTGGATTCGACGTTGGCATTGGTGGCACGAATGATTGGAGTGCCCGGGGCCATGGGCTCTAATTGTTTCTCAATCGCATCGAGTTGATCGGCTTTGATCAAATCAATTTTATTGAGGATAAGGAGATCCGCCGATGACACTTGTTGTTCGAAGGTTCCGTCTAAGTCACGCCCTTCTGCAACTTGCTCGGCATTGACTACGACCACCGTAATACTATCGCCTACCCATTCGGACACGGGTTCCCGCCAAAAATTGATGAGCGTTTCGAAGGGTAAGGCCACGCCTGAAGTTTCCACGACAATCCGATCTGGTTGAACGTCTTCCCACAGTTGATGCAAGGTCTTCACTAACTCATCGGACAGCTTGCAGCAGACACAGCCACCTTCCAATTCGACATAGCTGTTGGAGCCTTGATTGCCCAGCAATGCCTGATCAATGCCTAAGGCCCCGAATTCATTCGACACGATGGCCAGTCGCAATCCTTGGCGTTGTGCGTCTTTAAGAAGGTGTTGCACGAGTGTGGTTTTACCCGCCCCCAAGAATCCTGACACGACGAGGGCGGGAATACCAGTCAGGGCAGGCGAAGGTTGGTTCTTCATATTGGTATATGTATTTCAGGCATTGGCCTATAAATTCGAAATCTTAATATCGAAACTTCAAACAAATCAGAAATTCTAAACTCGAAAAATCGAAGCAAATCATTCTGACTTCTGAAAAATGGCGACAAATATGCGCATCAATTCAATGCTTTCCTGGACAAGTTTCTCGCGTTCTGTATTGAAAGGCGAATCATTTTGCGTATCCAACAGTCGCAACCAATATCCCGTCTCCTTTGATTCTTTTCGCGAGATTCGGATCCGTATTCGAAAGTCCTTCTTTCCCAAGGACTCATTCGCCTCAATGTAATTCGCTCCCACCGAACCAGAAGACCGCACCACCTGCTTTATGTCCTCGGTGTTTCCAATGGTCCGTGATCACATTTTCACAAACCCTCTCACCTAACGTGCGAACTGAAACGTTCGATCTTCAAGGTCGTAATGACCATCTCTTGAAGTTTTTGAAGTTGGCAATTAGATTATTCGAATTTGTTTAGGATTTCGGATTTCGAGTTTCGAATTTATTCAGCCTTCGGATTTCGACATTCGAGTTTCGAATTCATGCCGCTTTTACGGCAAAACGGTCATTCCCTGACCGGGACCGATTTCATATAATAGGGAGACTTGCGCTTCGATTTTTATTTCTCCAGGCGACATCGCTACTGAAGATTCACCAACAGCATCCGCCATGAGCATACTCGATTTCGCAAAGGATCGCCGAGGCACAGGAACATGCGACCCACCTTCTTGGACAGTCAACAATTTCACTAACTGAACGTCTAAAGCTTGGGCTAACACCCGCGCTTTGGCTTTGGCTTTCTTTGCAGCTTGGGCTAAGGCTTGGAGGTAAATCGGGTGTCGGTCGCGCACAATCCATTGAATCCCATTGAAATGATTGGCTCCTACCTTCAATGCTCTGTCGGCTACAGCCCCGACCTTGTCCAAATCTCGGACCTCGACCTTGAGCCCATTTCGCGCGGTATACCCAAGAATCCTGGGCGGTTCATACTTGACAGGCTCATTTGGCCGCCGACGTGGTTGGGGAGCATATTTTGGTGTGACTTCAAATGAAGTGGTTTGAATGCGCTCTTCGGAAATGCCAAGACGGCTAAGGGCTGTCATCACCCGTTGCATGCGATCTCGATTTTCATCCACGACTTGCTCAAATGATTCGCCCGCAGTCTCCACAGAAAAATTGACGATGGCCGTGTCAGGGGTCAACTGCCTCGACCCTTTGGCTGAAGCACTCAGGGTCGAGGGATCATCTGTTTCTTCATGGGCCCAGGCGACAGTAGCCGACATGATGACCAGTAGCCCAAAGACAAGGAATCTCATGGGACCTCCTTTGGTGTGGAGAAGACTTAGGATCTGAGAGAAAATAACTTGAACAATTTCGCATCCAATCTTCGGGCCATCTTTGAACGGGCCTCAATCGAAACACCCTCAACAGAGCTGTGCTATGCCTCGGGTGTTTCTCAATCGTTCCGTCCAAATCCAACCCAAATCTTGGCGCGAAATTGTTCAAGTTATTTTCTCTCAGATCCTTACAGGACGGATCGTTGTCTCAATTGCCCGCGTTGACAACCACGGTTCGGCTTGACGAGAATGCCGGAATGGAAACATCTACAACTGCATCACCTGCTTCTACCCCAGAATCCGAACTCCCAGACCGCCTATGTGCGTGGTGCAAGATTAATATGAGTAAGCGCCTGGTCGGTGATGGACGCTTTATTCATTACACGTGCCCGCAATGTATTTTTCAACATACCTCGAAGCGCGAAAATTCGTGAAGCGTCATACGTGAAATGTGAAGCATAACAAATAAAGGCATTCTTCACGCTTTACCTATCACACATACCACTCCCAACAGGATGTTCAAATTGGTCGTCCAGTCCTGTCCAGAGATTCTATGGTTCATGTCAAGCATTTTGTGATCCGTTCTGGATTAACTGTTGT
>CAYMQW010000200.1:4575-4977 GCA_964392595.1 uncultured Nitrospiraceae bacterium | reverse complement strand
GCCAAGAGCTTGCACGGACTTTTGTGACCCATCTGCCATTTCTAGGTTCAAAGATGGCCCGAAGATTGGATGTGCGAAATTGCTCAAGTTATTTTCTCTCAGGTCCTTAGTAGGGGATTTTCGGTGCCATCCTGCAACAGCTGGCATAATCAGTTTAATACATTCGAGTTTTGAATTTCTGATTTGTTTCGTATTTCGAGATTCGGATTTCGAGTTTACAGCAAGTTCTATGTCACCGCTGACAGTTTGGGAAGTATCTTTACCTTTCGACCCTCCACACACACGCGTTCCTCAGCGAATAATTGAATGGCACGTGGGTAGAGTTGATGTTCCTGTTCTAGAATACGAGCCGACAGCGTTTCCACCGTATCGCCTTCATGAACGGGAACCGATGCTTGCAAT
>CAYMQW010000200.1:0-4565 GCA_964392595.1 uncultured Nitrospiraceae bacterium | reverse complement strand
CTCCGTGACGAAATGGACGGTGCACCCTGAAATTTTCACGCCTGCGTCCAAAGCCTGTGTTTGGGCGTTCAGGCCAGGAAAGGACGGGAGAAGCGAGGGATGAATATTCATCATTTGCCATTGAAACGCATCGGTTAGAACCGACGTGACAATTTTCATGTACCCTGCGAGGAGAACCAGTTGGACATCATGGCCCTTTAGCACCTCCAGAATTTTCTGATCGTACGCTTTTCGGGGTTCCGGCTCCCCTGCCATAGATTTTGGATCGAGAAAGATTCCCTTTATGGCATGTCGTTGGGCCCGCTCTAAAGCCATCGCATCGGGTTTATTACTCACCACTACGGCGATGGTCGCATCAAGCGTCTTGGCTTCGATGGCATCAATGATGGCTTGAAGATTTGAACCACGACCGGAAGCAAGGACGCCTACTCGAAGGGGGATCATACCTTTCCCTCAGAGGAATATGTGACAGAAGGCGAGCGTTGTGGATCTTCTACGATTTGCCCTATTCCAATCGCTTGCTCACCAAGTTCATCGGCGCGATCAATCACTGCCTGTTCTTGATCCGCTGGCACAACTAACACAAACCCAATGCCCATATTAAACACACGATACATCTCATTTTCTTCAACGTGCCCAAATTTTTGAATGTGCGAAAAAATCGGCGGGATGGGCCACGTGTTTTTTCGAATGTCCGCCCGGCATCCTTTGGGTAAGACCCGGGGCACATTCCCGGTTAATCCACCACCAGTGATATGAGCGAGCCCATGAATGGAAAACTCTTGAATCAATTGCAATATCGTCTTGACGTAAATTCTGGTTGGGGTGAGTAGAGTCTCGCCTATGGTGCTGTCCAGACCATCCAACGAACGGTCCAAGGATAATTCTGTTTGTTCAATCAACACGCGCCGTGCCAAAGAAAACCCGTTGCTATGAAGCCCCGATGAGGCTAAACCGATTACCGCATCCCCTGGTTTGATCGTTTTGCCTGTGAGAATCGCCTCCCGCTCAACTACACCCACGGAAAACCCCGCAAGGTCGTATTCCCCTTTTTGATAAAAGGAAGGAAGCTCTGCCGTTTCCCCTCCAATTAAGGAACAGCCAGCTTGCCGGCACCCATCGGCAATCCCCTGCACAATGGCTTCAGCTTTTGATACCACTAACTCCCCGACGGCTAAGTAATCGAGAAAAAATAGCGGCTCAGCCCCACTAACGATGATGTCATTCACGCACATCGCCACGAGATCAATGCCAACCGTGTCATGTCGATCCATGAGAAACGCCAGTTTGAGTTTTGTTCCGACGCCGTCGGTTCCTGATACCAATACCGGATCAACATACCGTTCAGCCCCAAGCCGAAATAACCCTCCAAAGGCGCCGATATCCCCCAGAACCTCAGGCCGAAATGTGGATTTGGCAAGTGGCCGAATACGCCGGACTACTTCTTCTCCGGCTTCGATATCAACTCCGGCTTGACGATAATCAGTCATACATACATCTCAATACACACCATTACTGAAGAATAAACTCCACGAGCGTTTCGATGTGCGCGGTTTGGGGAAACATATCAAAAAGTTGCACACGGCTCATCTGATACCCCGCCGCCCCCAAACGTTTCGCATCCCGTGCTAATGATGCCGCATCGCATGATAAATAAAAAACCCGGCTCGCTTTGGTTTGAATCAACGATTCAACACAAGCCTTGCTGAGCCCTGCCCTTGGCGGATCCACCAGAATCACATCATAGTCATCAGGTGGCACCTGGCGTAAAAATTCTTCCGCGGTTGATGGCCGAAACCGACAACGGCCTATGTGATTGAGGGATGCCGATTTCCGAGCATCCGCGATCGCGTAAGGATTTTCTTCCACCACCGTAACCAACGCTCCCCTCCTGGCCAAAGACAATCCCAGACAACCTACACCAGCAAATAACTCCAAAATTCTTGTCTGCGCGCATTCTCCAAGCCATTCTTCCAAGGTTTGATACATCATGGCATAGACTGACCAATTGGCTTGCATGAACGACCGATCACTTATTCGAAAGGGGGCGTCATGAAATTGTTCAAATAGATGGTCGTCCCCAGTGATCAGACGAACGGGAGCATGCTTCCTTCGTGCTGGAGGAGCATCAGACGTCACGACGCATCCTGCCACACTGGGGATTTCTTGAAAGGTCTTGAGGATGGATTCAGCTTGCCCTTGGTTGAGTCTGGGAGATTTCACAATCAACAGATGACTGCCAAAAGCTGCGGAGGCACGCACCTCAAGACTAGAAAGGAATGCCGGCAAGCGGGACAAGGCTCCCAAACGGGTTTTTAATTCCTCAACCACTAATCGAATGGATTCAGGAATGAGCAAACACTCAGTAGACTCAACGGGTTGGTGCGATCGCTCTCGAAGGAAACCCAGATGAAATGTCTGCCGATCTTGAAACACCGAGAACCGAACCCACCGTCGGTACTCATAGGGAAAGGGCGATGGCACGGGCGGCAACCATGCTTGAGGGGAAACCTGCCCAATCCGTGCAAAGGCCTCTTCCAGCATCTGCTGTTTGAAGCGAAGTTGCGCCTCGTAGCGGACATGCTGAAATTGGCACCCGCCACATTGTTCATAGACAGGACATGGAGCAGCAATTCGGTCTGATGAGGCTTCTTGGATTTGATCTAATGTGGCAAATTGGTATCCCTGACGCGATACCTCCGGTGTCACAGTGACCAGTTCATCGGGCAACACTCCACGAACAAAGGTGACTTTTGACTCAATGTGAGTGAGTCCCCATCCACCCGCGACAATTCGTTCAATTTTGAGAGGATCCTGAAGTTCCATAAGTTAGTGCGAAACGGATTCGTTACCGTGAGGGCGAGGGTCAGGCTTCAGGCCGAAGATCGACATTCAACAATTTAATCTTCCGATGTAAGTGACTGCGCTCAATCTTTAAGTCGTCAGCGGTCTTGGAGACTTTCCACCCATTATCCCGAAGCCGATGCGTGATATATTCCCGTTCAAACGCATGCCGTGCATCTCGTAATGAATCAAACGAGTCTAAGGCACTGACTCGCTGAACAGCCCCATCCGATCCGCCCGGCATAAAGGGAATGACATCGGAGGTGTCAATCACAAGTTTGGGCACCATGATCATCAAACGCTCGACCTGATTCCGAAGCTCACGAATGTTACCTGGCCAGTCGTGCCGAGCCAGCACTTGGAGTGCGCCATCGGTGATCTCTTTGAGTTTCATACCTTGTTCTTCAGCATGGACGCACAGAAAGTGTCGAACGAGGGACGGAATATCTGTACACCGATTCCGAAGCGGAGGCACCTCAATGGGCAACACATTGAGCCGATAGAATAAGTCTTCTCGAAACGTTCCCTTTTCAATCTCCTGCCGGAGGTCCTTATTGGAAGCGGCGATTACTCGAACATTCACCTTAATGAGTTTGCCACCCCCGACCCGCGTAAACTGCTGTTCCTGTAATACCCGGAGGACTTTGGCCTGAGTGGCCACACTCATATCGGCGATTTCATCCAGAAAGAGCGTGCCGCCATCAGCCAAATCGAACTTCCCTTTGCGTTGAGCCACGGCGCCGGTAAACGCTCCACGCTCGTGTCCAAACAGCTCTGTCTCTATGAGCGTTTCCGGAATAGCGGCACAATTGACTTCCACAAACGATCGATTGCAACGTGGGCTCTGAAGATGAATGGCTCGGGCCACGAGTTCCTTCCCTGTTCCATTCTCTCCCGAAATAAGCACCCGACTGTGTGTGGGAGCCGCAGCGGCAATCTGCTGTCGCAGAGTCTCCATGACTGGGGAATCCCCAACAAGCTCGGAATGCCGTTCAACCTGAATGCGTAAATTAAGATTTTCCTCTTCCAGTTTACGTTGATGGAGGGCATTCCGAACGAGAATCGTGACTTTCTCGAGATCGAGCGGCTTCTCAAGGTAATCATACGCTCCAAGTTTTGTCGCCTTGACCGCAGTTTCTACCGACCCATGCCCGGACATCATCACGACCATCAAATGAGGAAACTGTTGTCGGACACGCTTCAATATTTCCAACCCATCGATCTCCGGCATCCAAATATCGAGAATCACGAGATCTGGCAGTTCAGCGCGAATCAGCTTTAAGGCTTCAGCCCCACTCTTGGCGAGCAACACCTGATGCCCTTCATCCTCGAGAATACTGCTCAGCATATTCAGAATGGATGGTTCGTCATCAACGATGCAAATAGTCCCGGACATCCTACACCCACCTCTTACCCATGACGTGACAAAAAAGATTGTTCACAACACACAATGTATGAATCAATGATATCACTACTGAGGACCTGAGAGAAAATACCTTTAGGCAATAGGCAATTCAAGAGAAAAGACCGCGCCTCGTGGTTGATGATTGGCGGCCTGAATTGTGCCATTATGGTCGGTCACGATGCGATGGACAATCGCCAGACCTAAGCCTGTGCCCGCGCTTCGCTTGGAAAAATACGGCATGAATAATTTATCCTGATCCTCGTGGCGAATGCCCGGCCCTTCGTCGGCCACGGAGATCTTCACATGTTGACGTTTC
>CAYMQW010000199.1:0-4979 GCA_964392595.1 uncultured Nitrospiraceae bacterium | reverse complement strand
GCCGTTCTCGATAGGCTCGGCCATATCCTGTGCTGCCGCCATAGTTCACGTCGAGCACGGCAAAGCCTCGGCTTGTCCAATACTGAATCATCAAGTTAAATGTCGTCGATGCTGCGGCGGTTGGTCCTCCGTGGCTTTTGACCATGAGAGGCGGGTGTTCACCTTCCGGCGCTTGAAAGTCTGCGTTTTGAGGTGGGTAGTAAAACGCATGAGCCGTGTGGCCATCCTTAGCGGGATACTCAATGGCGGTTGGGGCTGATACGTATTTTTCCTCCATCGTGAAATTAATGGCTTGACGAAGAATGTTGACGTGATGAGTCGCAAGGTCCAATTGAATAATCGAATGTGGATGAGACGGGGAACTTGCTGTACACAATACGTTGCCCCCTCGAACGAGAACATTTCCAAAGTCCGTGTAAGGAAGATCGAAGGTGTCCAGGTGGCCATTTGTTGTGTTCAGTCTGGCTAAGTGCCAAATGCCCTTCTGGCTATAGGCGCAAACGATGCTGGACGATGATTCAAAATCATAGAGCCTCTGTCCAAAGGCCCATTGAGGCAGGCCAAATTCAGCATCCATAGCGCATAAAGGGTGAATCCGCTTTTCTTGCCATTGATATAGGTTCCACCAACCCGTTCGGTCCGAAACAAAATGCAAAATTCCTTCAGGCGACCATTCAGGCTGGAAGATCGATTCGTCTGGTCCTCCTGCAACACAGTGAGCATGGACAAGCGTCCCGTCTTGTTGAACGTCAGCAATCCACAGTTCCGTGCCATCCCAAGGCATATTGGGGTGGTTCCAGGTAAGCCAGGCCAGTTGGCCCCCATCGGGGCTCAGGCGAGGCGAAGCATAAAAATCGTTGCCGGAGGCAAGGCCCGAGATAAGGATTGATCCCGAATGAGGTTCCCCAGCTTGATCGAGAGGAATGCTAACGATCGTGTTGATAGGTTCGTGATGAGCATCAGTTTGGTCTTCCCGAATACAAATGAGACGGTTGCGTGTATGGTCGTAGATTCCGTCAGCGTAGAACTGGGAAGCTTTGGGGGTAAGAGGTTCGGGAACCTGTCCCGGAATTTGTCGGTAAAGCCGTTGATCAGCGAAATTAGAGAAATAGAGAACGCCGTTGGCAACAAGATAGGGCGCGCCACCATATTCATGGACTCGTGTTCGGACATTCACTGGCTGAGGTGTGAGGATTTCCCGTGACTCATCGTCATGAAGGCGAATAATCGCACTCCGCCCGCCTTCAGTTGGGCGACTTTCGATCCAGTAGACTTGGTCTCCATCGAGGGAAATTTGTCCGAGCTTGATCGATTCTGAGACTATTCTGTCGGACGTAAGTGGGGATTTCCACGATCCGTATGGGGCAACGGTCGGTTCAGTCATACCAACCAGGTGCCTCGATCCAGAAAAGGGGTTATGCAGCCAAGGACTAAAAAGTGCATTGTATCCGAGGAAAATTTTGAAAGAAAATCTGGAAGGAATTAGGCTTGCACCGAAGAGTGACACCGCACATATTCTTCGGAAGCAATGGTGACGAAGTCAACAAGGTTTTTGATGCATCGGCCACAGCAGTTATCTTTGTCATCAATTTCGAGGGTGGAGGCGAGCTCCTTGGGACGGGTCACTCCGGCTCGACCGAGTGCCCTGACATCTGCTTCCTTGATCCCTTTGCAAACACAAATGTACATAATGTTAATCCGAATACGATTTTGATTACCGTTCTCAACTAAATAGATTCTAAGCCCCAATTGTCATGGTTGTCAATACGAAATATGAGAAAAACTTCCGCTGTTTCACAAATAGCCAAGACCTGAATCTAAGAAAACGTAACCTGTTGAAAAGTAATGATTGAAACGACGGCAAATGGAGTAATCCTCTCAGTTTACGTACAGCCCAAGGCATCAAAAACTGAATTTGTCGGCATGCATGGCGATGCTTTAAAGTTTCGGGTAGCCGCCCCCCCTGTAGGGGGAGAAGCCAATGCGGCGTTATGTCGGCATGTGGGGAAATTGTTTTCCATCCCTCAACGTAGAGTGTCGATCTGTTCAGGCCAGACCAGCCGAAAGAAACGAATTGAGCTTATTGATGTCACGGAAGACGAAGTCCGGAACATTTTAGGTCTGTCGAAAATTTCATGCTAAAAACTTTCTATGGATGATTCATCCCTCAATAAAGAACTTCTTGCCATTTTAGGAACGCGGTTGAGCCAGGAAGCTACTGGTGAAGTGACTCCGTTTTTGGAGTTAGCTGGTGTTGCTACACAGGTCTTGGAACTTCTTTCGGAACTACAGGACAGTTCAGCCAAACTTGCGGGGGAGGCGATCGAAGCCTTGCCGGAAGTACTTCGTCGGTGTGATCCGCACACGGTTGTCCTGTGGTTGGATTTAGCTATTGCGTTAGCGGCGTTGTCGGGTGCGGTCACGCTCAAGTATTTCCGGGAAAGTCCACGGATATTGGGAGTGTTGGATACTCCAGCTCTTCGGCAACACGTTCTTGCCGTGGTGCTGGAAGTGGCGGATCGCGACTCCGAGTATGCCGCGAATTGCGCGTTTGAGTTTTTCCGAAAGACCCCTGAATTACTGTTTGCCGATCCAGCAATCGATTTGGCCAGTTGGGCCGAAGTGGGACAAGAACTTACGGAGTGGAACCAAGTACTAGGGATTGAATTCTTTCGAGAATGCGCCAACGTGGCCGACGTGCTTCCGCTCGATGAAGTTCGGCCCTGGGTGGCGTTCGGGATGAAGCTCATCACACAAAATAGCCTTGGGAAGCCCGACTATGTCGGGATTTTGGAATTCTTTAGAACTAGTCCTTCGCTCTTAAAAGAAATTGAAGCGATCGATGTGCGGCCACGGGTTGTTGCACTTGGATCGACCCTTTCCGATCGTTCCCCTGAAACCGCTCTGACGTTTCTGGGTGAAATTCCCCTATTGATGAAAGCCCTTCCCACCAAAGAATGGCAAACCACAGTGCTGCAATATGGAGCGCTGCTGGCCGAACGTGATGCTGAAGTCACGCTGGCCTATCTGCGACGATGTCCAGAAGTGGTAAGTGTGACGGGTGGATCAGACGATACACACGATGCCTTTGAGACATGGTTTCGTGGTGGCATGGAAGTGTTGGACTATAGTATCGATGGAGCTCGCGCCTATTTTGCGATTGAAACGTCCAAGGCGTTGAGTTCGATTGAACAGGCCATGAATGGGGTGCCGCTTCGACAAGTGGCTCGTTCGTTAAAACTGTTTGCTCAAATGATTTGTGGGGAAACCATTTCTATAGAATCGTTACCCGAAAACAGTGGTCTTGCTCGAACGGAGAAGACACCTGAGGGCATGCGGATCCGGCTGCCCATGGTGATGAACCAATACCCCGCGCGTGATGAGAATCTTCGATGTTATACCGTGATGGTGGCGCACGAAGTGGGGCACTTGGAGTTTGGAACATATCGGATTGATCTAGAGGCTGTTCGGGCTTTGGCGCAAGAGGTGGTGTCTCGATATCGACGCGGTGATGGGAATACGGGGACAACCCCCTCACCCTCCCCTCTCCCCCTTCCAGGGGGCGAGGGTTTAAGAAATCACCCCCCCACGATTGCGCCGGAAATTAAGTGTTTGGGGGATCTCTTTTTTCTCTACCCTCAAAAGGGTGTGATTCAAGATTTGTGGACGATCCTCGAGGATGCGCGGGTCGAGTTTCTTTTGCAACAAGAATATCCAGGGCTTCGTCATGATCTCGCGGCATTAGCCAAAGCGTCAGTGAATATGCGTTCGTTATTACATGGGATGACGGCACGCGAAATGGTGCTGGATGCGTTGCTTCTGCATTTCATCCAAGGGGCTGATGCCGTGCATTTCCAAGATGATCTTATGCCAGTGATTGAGCGTAGTTGGGCATTGGCACAATCTATTTTACAACCCGAGGCCTCGGCTGATGATGTGATAGAGACGGCGGATCAAATTTATCAGGCCATGGAAGACATGATTGGGACATATGAGGTGCCCATGACTGAACCCCCTCCGGAATCTCAGGACGAAGATTCCGATATCGGTGCTGGCCCACGGGCAGCGGAAGAAACCGCAGGGGCCTATCGGTCTGTCACGAACTTTGCTTACAGAGGCGAAATGAGTCCGGAACTCGTCCAAGGCGAAACGGATTCAGAGGAAGGCGTCGCGCCATCTGGTGGTAAAAACACGGACATGCAGGAGTTTGATGGAGCGGGTGAGTCGTCATCTCAAAGATCCGAGGAATCGGGCAAGAAAGAGTTCATTGAAGATCAGCCGCATAATCGTGGTGATTCGCAATCTGGTGAAGATCGCGTCTTGGACGAACATTGGGCAGTTAAAGGGTCAGGGCAAGGCGAGTTACCGGTTCAAAAGGGCAAAGATCGAACCTATCTCTATCCTGAATGGGATGGAACGATACAAGACTATCGACTCAAATGGTGTCGGGTGATCGAACGCCCAGGTTCAGAGGGCAGCCCGGACTTTGCGCAAGCCACTCTCGAAAAACATGCTTCTTCGATCCGTTTGTTGAGACGATATTTTGAAACCATTCGGCCTACGGCTCTACGCCGGGTGCATGGATACGAACATGGCGAGGAACTCGATCTTGATGCCGCCATTAACCGAGTTGTTGATCGGCGCGCGGGAGCCGAGCCGTCCGACCGGATCTATTCACGTAGAGACAAACGGGAACGGCAAGTGGCGGTGGCGTTTTTAGTGGACATGAGTGGATCGACCGGTCGGCAGATCGAATCCGGAGGGCGTCGAATTATTGATATTGAAAAGGAAGGATTGGTGCTGTTAGCGGAGGCTTTAGAGGCCATAGGCGATCAATACGCCTTGTACGGATTTTCTGGACAAGGGCGAGATCACGTGGATTTTCTCGTGCTCAAGGATTTCGAAGACACTCTACGTTATCAAGTGGCGCAGCGCATTGAAGCCATGACTCCGTTACAACAAAATCGCGATGGAGCCGC
>CAYMQW010000198.1:0-4991 GCA_964392595.1 uncultured Nitrospiraceae bacterium | reverse complement strand
CTAGCGACAAGCGACATTCCTTGAAACGGATTCGAAATGAGTAACAGAGAAATTCAACAAAACGGATTAGTGGAACTCCAGCAGCGTTTGGTTCTGCTCAAAATCGGTGTATTGGTCATCATCGGCCTTCTGGCCTTGCGTTTATGGCAATTACAGGTTCGTGATGGTCCATACTATCGGGAACTCTCTCAAAATAATCGAACGCGTTCGATCCTCTTACAGCCTGCCCGCGGGCTTATTTTCGACAGAAACGGGAAACTCCTGGCCAATAATGTTCCCAGTTTCAACCTGTATGTCGAGCTCAAAGATGTCAATGATCGAGAAACACTCATTCAGAAACTCGTGGAGTACCTGAACATTGACGAATCCGAGTTACGCAAAAAGTTTCGAGCAAGAGGGACCCTGACCCGGGTGAAATTAAAGGGAGGGTTGACCCTCCGTGAGGCGGCCTTGATTGAATCCCATCGATTGGATTTACCAGGGGTCGTGGTTCACCCGGAATTTCAACGGAATAATCCCCAAGGCCCCTATGCCGCGCATGTGATTGGATATGTTGGGGAAGTGTCCGAGCAACAGCTGTCCCAGGAATACTTTCAAGGACTTTATCCGGGAAGTATCGTGGGACAATATGGCGTGGAACGGAAGTATGATCAACTCTTGCGCGGACAAGCCGGACGCAAACTGATCGAGGTGGATGCTCTGGGGCATGAAAAACGAACAATCTCCGTCGAAAAACCGCAAGCCGGCCATGACCTCTATCTGACCCTTGATTTTGATCTGCAACAATTAGCAGAAAAATTATTAGGTGAAGAAGCTGGGGCAATTATCGCGTTAGACCCCAAAACCGGCGACACGTTGGCAATAGCCAGCCGCCCCAGTTTTGACCCGAATGCCCTTTCAAGAGGATTGAGTTCAAGAGAATGGCAAAACATTCTCCAGGACAAGCGGAATCCGCTCACCAACCGAGCCATACAAGGACTCTATCCTCCCGGATCCACGTTTAAAATCATTATGGCCGTGGCTGCACTGGAAACCAATGAGGTAAATATGTCCGAAACGATTCAATGCCGCGGGAGGTTTCGGTTCGGCAGACGAACGTTTCGTGATTGGAAAGCAAGCGGACATGGTTCCGTGAATCTCCACAAAGCGATGACACAGTCGTGTGACGTGTATTTTTATAAAATGGGTCATCGCTTAGGCATTGATGCCATTGCAACCTACGCCAGCCTGTTTGGCCTGGGCAAAAAAACGGGAATAGATTTGCCATCGGAGCAACGAGGTATCGTCCCCTCAATAAAATGGAAACAACAGGCTCGAGGAGAACCCTGGTATCCGGGAGAAACGATTTCGGTCGCCATTGGGCAGGGATACGTCACCGTGACCCCAATTCAAATGGCTCAGGTTATTGCCACCATCGCCAATAATGGGGTAGCCCATCAACCGCGATTGGTTCGGGGTGTGCGACGCCGCAATACCGGTGAAGTCGAAACATGGCCACTGGCCAAAGCCGTACCATTAGGCTTAAACCCCGTGTTTGTGGAGAGCATTCAACGTTCCCTGGCATCTGTCGTCTCAGAGGGAACGGCGCGACGAGCCAATTCCCCACTGGTCACTATTGCCGGAAAAACCGGGACGTCCCAAGTGGTGGCACTTCGCGCGGACAAAAAAAAAGATACGCCGAAGCAGTTTCGTGATCATGCCTGGTTTGTCTCGTATGCTCCATTTGACAATCCCCAGATCGCGGTGGCCGTCCTGGCCGAACATGCTGGACATGGTGGTTCTGCCGCCGCTCCCCTGGCAAGGAAATTAATCGAAGCCTTTATCAAGAAAACCGGAGACGAGACTCGTCGCTCGTTGCTGGTCGCTAGTAAAGAAAAATAACAGGTGGTCGTTGCTCATTTTTTTACTAGCGACGAACAACGAGCGACAAATCTTAAGAACGCCGTTGACACCATGCTCAATTTTTTCACGATAGGTCTTTAAACGGCAAAAAGGAAACTGAATGACCAGAAGTCGAAAATTCGACGGTGTTGATTGGGGCTTGCTTGGGGTGATTGTGTCCCTCTTGGCGATCGGGGTCGTCACGATCTATAGCGTGACCTCAAATGGGCAGAGTGACAAATTTCCCATCTTTGCCAAGCAGGCTGTGTGGATCGGTGTTGGCGCATTGGCCTTTGTGATCATCGCCAGCATGGATTACCACAAGCTGGCCCGGTTGTCCTATATCCTTTACGGGTTGGGGTTACTCCTACTCATAATTGTGATGGTCAGCGGCAAAAGCAGTCGAGGCGCTCAACGGTGGATTGCATTAGGTCCTGTGGCCATCCAGCCATCTGAATTTATCAAAATACCCCTCCTCCTGATGCTGGCCTCATATTATGCGACACAGACACGAAACGGGTGGCTCTATCGGGTGATTGTTCCTGGTCTGTTGGCCTTGCCAGGGTTCTTCTTAATTCTCAAACAGCCTGATTTAGGGAGTAGCCTGAGTTTTCTCGCAATCTATATTACCTTACTGCTTGGGGTGGGCGTGAAGTCAAAAGCTTTTGGCCTGGTCTTGCTCACCGCACTCATGATGTTTCCTTTTGCCTGGGGCGGGCTGTGGGGATCGCTCCATGATTATCAGAAAGAACGAATAATCAGTTTTGTTGACCCGGCCTATGATCCGGGCGGGAAAGGTTATCAAGGATTGCAGTCTCGCATCGCCGTGGGCTCTGGAGAATTCATGGGCAAAGGCCTTCATGGCGGAACCCAAACCCAATTTAAATTTCTTCCCGAGGGCCATACGGATTTTGTGTTTGCCGTGTTTGCCGAAGAGTGGGGATTTTTAGGTGCAGTCGTGCTCATCATGCTGTTTTTGACCTTATTTCTTCTCGGCCTGGACATCGCCTCCAAAGCCAAGGATATGTTAGGTGCGCTGCTGGCTGTGGGAGTGGTGGGCATGATGGCTTTTAATGTGGTGGTCAATATCGGGATGACCGTTGGCCTTGCGCCCATTGTTGGAATTCCGCTGCCCTTATTGAGTTATGGGGGCAGCGCCACAATTATGACAATGGCCGCCTTGGGCTTGTTGCTCAGTGTGAAACGGCGCCGAATGACCTTGATTCAATAATCTCAACTGATTTCTGAGTCGATCAGGAACGAATGCATGCAACGATGAGGTCTTCAATCAACACCTCATCTGCCGGTGATACCATCACGGCTCAAACCGATCTGCTCGTTGCCATGACGCACTCAGAATTTAAGGAGTCCAAATGGGTGTAGAAATCGCCATTAATGTCACCCCGCAAGAAACGAGGGTGGCTGTGTTAGACAACAAAGTGGTCACGGAGTTGTATGTGGACCGGGCCAAGAAAAAGGATTTTGTCGGAGATGTGTATAAAGGCAAAGTCGTCAAAGTGTTGCCTGGAATGCAAGCAGCGTTCATCGATATCGGGTTAGACAAGGCCGCCTTTGTGCATGTCTCGGACCTCTCCGTTGGCACGGAACCTGGTGACATCCTGGTCGATAGCGATGAAGACGACAAAGGCCCTGAGCTTCCTCGGCCACGGCGGCAAACCCTTCGTCCGATTGAAGAGTTGCTCAGTGAGGGGCAAGAGCTCATGGTCCAAATATCGAAAGGCCCGATTGGAACCAAGGGACCACGCGTCACATCCTATTGCTCGTTGCCGGGACGTTTTTTGGTGCTGATGCCCAATGTCGATCATGTGGGCATTTCCCGACGCATTGCCAAGGACGAGGAGCGCAGCCGCTTAAAGGAGATCATGCGACGGAACCGGGAACCCGGCTACGGCTATATCGTTCGAACCGTGAGCGAGGGTGTCAGTGAAGACGATCTGCGATCAGACGTGAATTTTCTGACAGCCCTGTGGAAAGATATTTTAAAAAAACAGGAAAAGTCTCCCGCTCCAGCTCCTTTGCATGCGGATCTCAGCCTGACCCTTCGGGTAGTCCGGGACTTATTTACCAAAAAGATTGATCGGCTCATGATCGATTCCAAAGAAGAATGTGATGCGGTTCGGGATTTTGTCAAACGCTATCTTCCGGAACAAAGTTCCAAAATTTACCATTACGATAAAGAGGAAGGCTTATTCGACCATCTCGGGGTTGAGATGGAAATTTCTCGTGCATTGAGCCGGAAGGTATGGCTGAAATCAGGTGGGCATATTGTGATTGACCATACCGAAGCCATGACTGTGGTAGACGTGAATACTGGTCGATTTGTCGGAAAACGGGATCAAGAAGAAACCATTCTAAAAACCAATATGGAAGCCGCGCGGGAGGTGGCCTACCAGATCAAGCTTCGAGGAATTGGCGGCATCATTATTATCGATTTCATTGATATGGAACGCGAACGCAATCGCGACAAGGTGTACCATGCCATGGTTGATGCCATGGCGAATGACAAAGCCCGAACAAGGATTTCACGCATTACCGATTTGGGACTCATTGAGATTTCTCGTGAGCGTGTACGCGAGGACATTTTGCGGACCTTATCGGATCTGTGTTCCGATTGTGATGGTCGCGGGTATACCAAATCAGCAACCACCGTGGTGTATGACATTTTTCGAGACCTTCGTCGTATTGGCAGAGGTCCCAGCCAACAAAAAATCGTAGTGGGGGCACACCCCATTGTCGTGGATATGCTGCGAGACACGGAATATCAGGGGCTGGAGCAACTTGAACGTGAAAGCAATCTTCAGATCCTGGTCCAAGCCGATTCCCTTTTGCATCTTGAACAGTATGATATCGTGGTGATGGGCGGATCACGAGGGGGATAAATCAGAAATTCGAATATCGAAACCCTCAACACATTCAAATGATCAAAAGATACAGAACCAAAACGATTCTGTATATTGGTCGGCATGATCCGTTTGAAGCATTCGAGTTGTGTATTTAAGGTTTGTTTCGAATTTCGACATTCGGATTTCGCATGTAAGGACCCGCGAGAAAATAACTTGACCAATATCGCGCCAAGATTTGGGTTGGAT
>CAYMQW010000197.1:0-5007 GCA_964392595.1 uncultured Nitrospiraceae bacterium | reverse complement strand
CTATCTCACGGAAGTGGATGGGATGCTGGAGCAGCTGAAGGAGACAACCCGGCAGGGCCAGTATACGTATCTCGAGTATGCCCGGTATGCGGATGCTCTCGTCGTGTTAGTGGATGGCTATCGCCGCCACGCACAACTGGCGCAGGTCGCGGAGCGGCAACTGCGAGAGGCGTGTGCCCAATTAGACCTTCAGGAGAATGAGGCGAAGAGCCGGATCGTGGATCTGAGTCAGGGAGGGAGCTCGGGGTCTTGGGCTTAGATTTCCGGCATGTACGGTCGCGGCGTGGTCTGGGGCGCCCACAGTACACACCGAACATGAAGCGGCGCACAGCGTTGCTGCGGAAGCTCAAGGAGGTGTTCCGACGCGGGCAATCCCAGCCGGTGGGACGGATGATCGCAATGCTCACTCCGATCGTACGGGGCGGGGTAAACTACTTCCGGATTGGGCCTGCGAGTCGGTGTTTATCCTACGTGAAGGATTGGGTGGAGCGGAAGGTCCGGCGGCACAGGATGTGCGTGCGCCACCGTCGCGGTGTTGGCTGGAAGAGGTGGAGTAAGGTCTGGCTCTTACACGGTGCTTGGTTGGTTGGGAGATTACCGAGTGCAGTACAACGGGTCGGCGTGAAAGCCCTTCCAGGCTCATAGGTCACCTAACCCTTGAGGTGAAGCATCCAGGAAAACCCGGTGCTGGAAATCAGCACGCCGGGTTTGAGGTGGCGGAGACTGGAACCGTGACCAAGGGAGTCGGACTGAGGCCCACCCTGAAAGGGGTGGCAGGGCCACCGACCTCTACCGTTGGCGCGTCAGTCCTCGACCCTACTGATGAGGGGGCGCTGGAAATTGTTGCCTGCTATGGTCCGTGGTAGATGCGTGCGTCGAAGCGTTCGAGAGTAGATCCAGTAAAGCACCAGTGTTCTACTATACCCTTTTTTCGGGGGGAATTCTCTTAAACAAAATCACTTCCCGCTCAGCCGGGAGGGAAACATGGAGAGGGAAACATGGTAAAGCTTGATTTTTATGGCAAAGAGGAGAGGCCTTGGACGGGACCCAGACTTCGTTCCGGCGCAATTATTGGTCATACAACGGAGACGACCGCGAAAATTTGGGTGCGCAGCAGGTACGAAGGAATGTATCACCTAATCCTTTGTAAGGCTGAACTTGCCAGCGAGGAACTTGAGATCGGTACTAAGGAAGCGGGCGAGTATGTTTCGGAATTAGGTGACAAGGTTGTCTACACCGAATTACATGATTTTCAAAATGGGACAGACCGGACTCATGTTTTCGATATAGACACTCTGTCTGCTGGAACCCGTTACCATTATTACGTCTTTTCGGACTGCATCTCCGTGGAAGACAGGATGATTATCGGTCGGCAAATTCCTCACTCGTTTAAGACCATTTCAAAGGATAACAATCGCCTCACATTCGGCCTGTATAGTTGCCACGACCCGTATAAGAAAAATTCTGGCACGTTGCCTTGGAAGCATTTTTTTTCCGTGCTCAAGGAAATGGATTCGGATTTTGTGGTTGGGGTTGGAGACCAAGTGTATGTCGATTCCACCGAGACCGATCTTTGGACGTGGCTCACAAAAATCAAGGGGGACCTTCTTCAGGAAACCAAGCCGAAAATTTCTGAAATAATGCTGTCATGGTACCAGGACGTGTACCGAGGTTATTGGGGCTTTCCCCATGTCCGGCGGGTTCACCGCTCTTTTCCCAATTACATGATTTGGGACGACCATGAAATAATGGATGGTTGGGGTTCGCGGACTCGAGACGAATTATCGGACGAATTAGACACGTGGCATGAATGGGAAAACAAGAAACAGAACTTGATGTTAGCCGATGCTATGTTTGAGGCGGCCAAGATCGTGTACGATCAATATCAGCACGGACACAATCCGAAGACTGCCGATGGCGTATTTGATTTTCCGCTCACCCAAAAACATTCCGAGTTTTATTTTATGGATATGCGGGGCCAGAGGGAATTTGACGTGAAGCGTCTAAAAAAGAGAGACGGGAAAAAAGCAACAGACCGAATTCTCGGAAAGCACCAACTTGCCCGGCTGATGGACTGGCTCAAGAATATCTCAGAAAAAACTGAAATAGTGTATATCGTATCGCCAGTTCCTGTTGTCCATTGGACAGGATTTTCCGTCAATACTGGAGACGTGCTTGGGGCAAAAGACGATTTTCGTGATGAATGGGAACACGAAACCAATCATGTTGAACGGGACAAGGTTCTAGACGCAGTCTTTGCACAATCTCATAAAACCTGTGTTCCGATCGCGTTTCTTTCTGGGGATGTCCATATGAGCGCCGTGTATCGCCTCACCAACAGAAAATTCAGGAACGCAAAAGTCTTTCAAATTACAGCCAGCCCTATTACACGGCCGCCCGCGCCGTGTATCGTCGATATTATACTGAGCGACAAGGGTACTCTAAAGACCGGACAAAAAGATTCCGCATATCGATATCGGCGGCTAGCAAAGTTCCACACCAGGAATTTTTGTATACTTAAGTCAGAGACGTCCAATGAGGGTGGACTCAACCTCTATGTTGATTTCTATGGCGAGGCCGAAGACCAAGATGAAATGCGCAGAAAAAGAATAAAACTCGTGTAGTGTTTCGGACTTGATCGAGGAAAGTTTCGATCACTTGATCGCCATCAAGGAGCCAGAACACGGCACAGAAACACGGGTCCGACGGATTCTTCGAGAAAGAGATTTACGTCCCGATCTAATCCAAAACTATATCGTATCATCCCTTCTTGAAATTGATTGCTCGGGCGCATATGCTGGATCATCTATGCAGTACCTTGATAACAGTCTCATCGCCACTTTATTGTCTGAGTAACCGACTTTGACAGATTCACTCTCACAAAAGTCCAGTACTTTGGCCAGGGAACTGGTTACCCATAAGCCACGGGTATTCATACAAAACAGCTGGTATTATGCTGCATACAGTGAACAGCTTAAGCCCTGCACAACCCTCAAAAAAACCATCTGTGGGGAAGAAATTCTCATAGGACGAGACAAAGAGGGTCATGTGTTTGCCCTGAATAATATTTGCCCTCACCAAGGCATGCCTCTTCATCATGGGAAGTTCGATGGCCAAGAGGTCGCCTGTTGTTTTCACGGTTGGCGATTTGATACGAAAGGCATCTGTAAAGCGATTCCTGCTCTGGTAGAAGGGCAAGGCTTTGATATAGAAAAAATTAAAACACGCTCTTATCCTTGCCAGGAATCTCAGCGCAACATCTGGGTGTTTATTGGTAATCGGACCGATCATTTGCCGGAAATCCCCAAAGTTCCGGGAATTGATGGGTACGCCTACGTGAATGTGGGTAGAAATATTTTGCATCTCCCCTCTTTTATTGATATTTCTATTATTGGCCTGATGGATCCAGCTCATGTGCCTTTTGTTCATACATCCTGGTGGTTCAGTTCGTCCAAAAGAATTCACGACAAAGTCAAAACGTTTGTTCCATTAGATAACGGTTACGCCATGCTTCGACACAAGCCTTCTAAAAATGCCACTGTGTACAAGCTCGTTGGTTGGGCCCTAGAAACAGAAATTCGTTTTCAGCTACCAGGTATTCGTATCGAACATATTACGTTGGGAAAACACACCCTGTTCACAGGATTTACAGCCTTAACGCCTGTCAACGAAACGTCCACGGAGATTAATCATTCCACCTACTGGGTGACCCCATGGATAACCCCTTTTAAGCCCCTTATTCGGTATTTTTGCCACACGTTTTTGAGTCAGGACGTTCATTTTGCCAAATTGCAACAGGAGGGGTTAAAAACCAATTCCAAGAACTTGATTATGAACATTCCAGACTCCGGAGTCCCGGTGAAATGGTATCACCAGCTCAAAGAAGAATGGACTCGCGCTGCTGAAGAAGGCCGCCCGTTCAAAAACCCACTCAAACCCACCACACTCCGCTGGCGCAGCTAATACCCGTTCGAGTATTTAAATGTAGGCTTCCGGCATTTTCCAGAAGGCCAAGAACATGACATCCAAATAGAATTGGACACCCCTGGAAATTTTTCAACACCGCTATTATTTGGACAAATTGGTATACGCGTTACTTGTATGCGCTGTTGACGTTTTTCAGGGCTATCACTTTCAATTCTTTTGAGAAATTCAAGGTAAAAAATGGTTAAACCCGACATGGGTGCGAATCGGATATTTTCCCAGCCATCATGTCCTTTATGCCTTTCGGAACAGGTCTTTCTTTTTTTTCAAGATCCTATTCGTGAGTATTTTCACTGTTCCACATGTTCGTTAACGTTTGTGTCGCCTAACTATTTCCTGTCAGCCAAGGAGGAAAAATCTCGATACGACACCCATGAAAATAGCCCGGACGACCCGGGTTATCGAAAATTCTTGAGTCGGCTGTTTGGTCCCCTTCATCCCTTGTTGGCTCAGGGCAGTTGTGGTCTCGATTTTGGATCAGGCCCGGGTCCGACTCTGTCCCTGATGTTTGAAGAACACGGGCATGCCATGTCGCTCTACGATGTGTTTTATGCCCAGCACCATGAAGCCCTTCACCAGACCTATGATTTTATAACCGCCACTGAAGTGCTTGAACACCTTCATTGCCCTGGTCAAGATTTGAATCGGCTTTGGGATTGCCTCAACCCCGGAGGCTATTTGGGCATCATGACCAAATTGGCACCCACCAAAGAACAATTTGCAAATTGGTACTACAAAAAAGATCCCACCCATGTCTCATTTTTCTCCCGTTCCACCTTTGAATGGCTCGCCGTTCGATGGCAGGCCACCATCACAATTATTGGAGACGATGTGGTTATTTTCCGAAAACGAGCGAAAAGGGGACTGTAGTCAAGAATTGAGACCGGAATAAAAACGAGGGTTTTGGTGTGTAGTGAGAGTCTTTTGATTAATGGTTAAGGGCCTGTTGAATATTTCAGGTCCATGACCCTAGAAACAGCCGTTGGATCACAAAAGTCCGCGCAAGCTCTTGGCGCACCTGGC